>CALZLE010000262.1 GCA_945788205.1 uncultured Desulfuromonadales bacterium | reverse complement strand
CGACATGATTTTGAGCCGATTGAGCGTCTCGCTCTGCTGAACGGTCTGCTCGGTTACTTCTTTGCAGTCGTCTACCTGTTGGTCGACCTTGGCCAGCCATGGCGTTTGGCTTATCCAATGGTTTACGCTTGGGGGCCAGCAGCTGTCCTGTTCCTTGTCGGCTGGCATGTTGCGACCTACCTGTCGGTTCAGGTCGCCGAAGTTTCAGTCGCCTTTTTCGAGTGGATCGGTTGGCCAAATGCTAAGGCGTTTATTCGTAAGGGCGTCGTCGGTCTGACTGTTTCCGGTATTATTCTTTCGACACTTCACCAGGGAGCTCTGGGGGCTTTGTTTACATATGCGCCGGGGAAGGTGCATCCACTATGGTATTCGGCTGAATTCCAGTGGATCCACTTCTTCACTTCATCGATTTTCGGTGGCCTCTGTATGGTTATCTGTGTCAGCACCATCGTTATCATGACCATGTCCTGGCGCTGCGATGATCGTTTTAAGGACAATCTGGATGATCTCACCATTAAGTTAGCCAAGGGGGCCAGCATGGCTCTGATCACTTATTTGGTGATCAAGCTTGTGGCTGTCGCTCACGACAACGAGTGGGTCTACATGGCGACGGGTTGGGGCCTCTGGTATATCTTTGAATTCATTACAGGCATCATTGCACCGATGGTTCTGTTGGCTTATGGCATCCGCCATAAGCAGGTCTGGATCGTGCGAATCGGCGCTTTTGTCGCGGTTATTTTCGGCATTCTTCTGAATCGCCTCAACACCGCATTGATCTGCTTCAACTGGAAACTCTATCAGGAGGTTCCGCACATTTTCGAAATTATCATCGCGATTTCGATTTTCGCCATCTACATTGCGACGTATCGCTTTATCCTCAATCGTTTGCCGATTCTTTATGAGTGGAAAGAGCAAACGCAAGAAGCACCTGCACCAGTTGCCGTGACGGCAAGCCCTGAGCGAGAGCAGGAAATTCCTGCTCGGGCTTGATAGCATGGCTCTCGTGGTCGGCGAAGAACCGGGTCTTCGCCGACCACGATTTTTTCAGCACAATGATGTTGTAAGAGAAAATCTGTAAATCCCCGTTGCGGAGTGAGCATGTTCAATAATCTGATCGCCAGAGCTATCGTTCCAATTACCATTGCCGTCACCGGTTTCGTCGTATTCGGTTGTCTTTTGTTGTACACCTTTATCAAGTCAGATATGACTGATGAGGCGGTTTTGCACGTTGATAACTTGGCTGAAACAGTTTCCAAGTCAGCTCGTTATGCAATGATGCAGGATGACCGCGAATCACTGCGCAACATCGTTGGGAATGTTGGAACACTGGCAGAAGTTGGACAGATCAGAATTTATGACCAGGGCGGCACAGTCCGTTTTTCTGGCCAGCCAGATGAGACAGAACCTGGCTCGGCAGAGGCTGTGGTCGATCCCTGGGCAAGCCAGATGATGCAGCCAGATTATCCGGAGCGAACCAAAACCCATCACAATATCGGTGGCGACAGTGGTCTGATTGCGGTCTCCATTCCGATCCTGAATGAAGCCAAGTGTTCTACCGCTGCCTGCCATTTCCATTCGGCAGATGAGCCGGTCCTCGGTTTCCTGACTCTTGGAATATCAAGTGAACCTCTTGAGAAAACTCTTGATTTGTTAAGAAGCCGGATGATAATTTTCTGCGTGATGGTTCTTTTCTTAAGTATCGGTGGTGTTGCCGCTCTGTTAAGAATGAACCTTTTCCTCCCCATTCTTCGTCTAACTTACTGGGTTAAACAGGCCGTAGAAGGTGCGAATGCGAAGGATCTGCCAAAAGTGGATCATAAGCTGGGCAGCTTGGAGAGGGACTTCCGACAGCTAGTTCAGCAGCGCGATAATGCGTTGCAGGGTTGGCAGACCACAGGTAGCTCGCAATCAGATACAGGGAATGGCAGCGCTCTTGACTCCAGAATCGGAACCGACGATGCCGGACATCGAACCGCTACGGCAACAGGTCCAGGCCAAAATCCGTAAGCTTGAACTGCTGTCGAGCAGTGGCTTGTGGATCCTCGCGATGTTCACCGCTGTGAGTATCGGAGCTTCGCGGGATTTCGATTTTCTGCCGAACTTCAGTGACGATATTCACAAGATGCTGGGCTCTGCTCCGCCGACCAATTTCATCAACTGGGCGTTAGTGCTGTACGGTTTTTCTGCCATTATCATGGTTTTGACCCAGATGACAGGCAGTAAGCGACCTCGCGGGGCATTCGCCCATTTCGGCTATCTCAGCGCTTTTTACGCTTTCTATCATTTTTCAGGCGACTTGGCAGAAAACCTTTGGGCTATTTTTACCGTCGGCATGACTATCCTCAGTCTGCAGGGTTACCACGTCTGGAACTACTATAAAGATAAGGTTCGCGAAGAGCAGGAGATTTTGGCGGAATTGAACAAGTTGCTCGAAGATTGAATTTTTAGCAGTCGTTGAGACTCAACACGCCCAGCTGTGCAATACAGCTGGGCGTGTTTGTTTGTGGAATGAGCGAGATTTGTAACTAGCTGCGGCTGGTGATTTCGATCAGGTGATAGCCGAACTGAGTTTTAACCGGCCCAAGAACTTTTCCGACTTCACCAGAAAAGACGACATCGTCAAATTCTTTGACCATCTGCCCCGGTCCGAACTCACCGAGCGCTCCACCCTGCTGACCGGAAGGGCATTTAGAGTGGACCTTGGCGATCTCGGCGAAATCCTCGCCACCTTCGATCATATTTTTCAGGGTGTTGCAATCCTCTTCACTCGGAACGAGAATGTGTCGTGCACTAGCTTTGGACATGTGAGACTCCTTTTGATGGATTGTGATTTTGTGGGCTATTAAATACCTGAACTCTTACTCTGGGTCAAATTTCAGGTGACCAAAATCCCGGTTACATTGATTACAATGCCATTCCGGGGCGCCGCCGTGGATCATACAGCCACCAGAAATAATTCTTCCCGATTCAAGGCCTTCGATAATTTGTCGATTCAGGGCAGGTTTGCCGTAGATCATTTTAGACACATCATCCTTGTGGCAGTGAGGACACCGGGGTGTTTTGCTCGGGTCGAAGGCTTGATTGTGGACAAGGGCCTCGGCAGCAAAAAATTTATGATCGCAGACCGTAGTCTTTTGTTTTTTTCGACGAGCTGTCAGTAAGGAAAAAATATGCAGGACAATCAGGGCTAAAAGCGGCGCCAACAAGATGATGATCCAAAACGGGATTTTGCTCCAGAGAACGAATGCGAGATAGAACAACAGACTGAGCAGAGCCCAGTAGCTGAGTTGGCGTTTCATCTTCTTAGGGTCTCTTTAGTTTGCAGGCCGGGTTTTCTGGCTCGCCCGCGGACGGTGCGCTGGAGGATCGCTGGGGCACCGACAATGTTAGCCTCGTTTAGATGCTCTATCTGTAGTCCGGTTGCCTCGATATTTCTCAGCGTGTCTCGGGTGAGGTGGCAGTTGCCGCTACAGCGCTTCCAAACCGGCTCAATCCGTTTTTGCCAACGGACGGTCTTTGCTTCTGCGGCGATGATATGTTCAAGGAACAGCAGTTGGCCGCCTGGTCGCAACAATCGGTGTAACTCTTTTAACGCTTGTTGCTGGTCGCTAACGGAGCAAAGGACCAGGGAGCTGACGATGGTATCGACCGAATGGTCGGGAAGTTCGATCTGTTCTGCGCCCCAGTGTGCGATCTCAACATGCTGGTATTTCACGCCCAGTTTTCGAGACAACTTTCGACGCATTTGCGGATCTGGCTCGCTAAGGGTCATTTTAGACAGGTTTGCGGGGTAGTGCGGCAAATTGATACCGGTACCCGCGCCTATTTCCAGCAGCGCGCCAGTTGCCTGTGACAGCAATTCCCGGCGCCATTGGTTTAAGCAGCGCTGCTCTGTTTTGCGCATGGCCCAGTCATAGCTTTGTGCCATCAACCAAGAATGAAGTCCCATATTTCGATGATACGCGCTGGCTGCTTAAAGTTCCAGGTGTCGTTCAACAAAACCTTCGACGTCGTCAAGTTGGTTGCGCAGTTCGACAATCTGATTGTCGAAATCGAAAAGAGTATTTTCAACCCGTGCCAGTCGCTGTTTCATCATTTTTAGTTGTTCAAGGGTTTCTTGACGGGAGTTTTCGTTGGCTTCTCTGGCTGCAGGATCGTCCTGAGCTTTCTCTTCCAGTTGTTCGGCGCGTGTTTCAATCTGTTGGATAATGTCTTCCAGCCGATTCTTCATGTTTTGATTGTTCTGTTTGTCGCGTTCGAGCATTTCAATGCGGCGCGAGCGGAAGTTGAGATAGGCGACAGCGATGTCGAGCTTGCGGAGTATCGCATCCTGTTCTTTCTGCTGTCCCTGTTCAAACAAAAGCTGGGCCAGGCTGTCGACCGATGTTGATAAGTTGCGAATTTCCAGGGCGATGATTTCAACCTGTTCATCTGTCTCGCCGGCAGCGGTTGAAACAAGTGGAAAGAAACAGAGCAGCAGAATCGTTAATAGTATCTTGTTCATGGATCCCCTCAATTTGTCCGTGTGAGTATGTTCCGCTCATGATCATTGACCGCTCGTCGTTTGTCAAGAAACGGGGGTGGTTGCCAGCAGTCTACTACGGCGGTATAGTCGCCGGATGACAAAAGCGTTAGAGATTGAAAATTTATCGAAATCCTTTGCTGGAGTGCCGGCGGTTAAAAATGTTTCCTTCGCGATAGAAAAGGGGGAAATATTCGGCCTGCTCGGGCCGAACGGTGCGGGGAAAAGTACCACAATTAACATGATTGCAGGGGTTTGTCGGGTCGGGGACGGGAAAATATCAGCCTTTGGTTACGACAACCAACGTGATTATCGCTTTACCCGGCGCATGTTGGGAGTGGTGCATCAGGAAATCGTCATCGATAATTTCTTTACCGTCGATCAGGCGCTTAAGCTACATGCGGGCTATTACGGGGTGAAAGATGATCCGGACTGGCGCCAACTGTTGATTGAGCGGCTCGGTCTAGGCCCACATCTGGGCAAGGTGATGATAAAGCTTTCCGGGGGGCTCAAGCGGCGCTTTATGATTGCCAAGGCGTTGATTCACAAGCCGCAGCTGTTGATCCTCGATGAACCGACCGCCGGAGTCGACGTTGAATTGCGCCACGGGTTGTGGGATTTTGTTCGCGAAATCAACCGTCAGGGAACGACTATTCTGCTGACGACTCATTACCTGGAAGAAGCGGAGCAAATGTGTGACCGAATTGCGATTATGAACCATGGTGAATTGATCGCTCTGGAGCAAACCCACGAGTTGGTGCGGCGGTTATCAAATCGCCAACTCCGCTTTTGGCTGGAGACTCCCTTGTTGGAGTTACCGGTTGAGTTCAATGACTACCGACCACAGCTGCAGGACGATGGTCACGAGTTGTTGCTCTGTCTGCCTTCGGGAGAGAGTGCTGGAGCATTGCTGAAGAAAGTATGTGCCCTCGGGCTGGATGTGCGGGATATAGAAACCGACCAGAGCGGTTTGGAAGAGGTTTTTCTGCAACTGACAGGATTAAGGGAGGGTGCTGGTGGAGAATAAAGTGCCGACTGCGACCTATTATGCCTGGTTGCCGTTTGTGACCTTGCTGCGCAAAGAGATTTTACGTTTCTGGCGGGTTGCATCCCAGACCCTGTTAACGCCGATTATCACCGCATCACTTTACCTGTTTGTCTTCGGCGCGACCCTTGGTGAGCGATTAAGCGTCCTCGAAGGCTTTAGTTACGCCCAGTTTGTTATCCCGGGGCTGATCTTGATGGGGGTGATCAACAATTCCTTTGCCAATACCTCATCATCATTATTCATGTCGCGCTATCTGGGGGGAATTGTCGATTTGCTGGTGACACCGGTCACCCCGCCGCAATTTATTCTCGCCTACACCTTGGCGGCGATGTTGCGCGGTTCGCTGGTCGGCACGGTGGTCTGGGCTATCTCGACCCTGTTCGCCGATCTGCCGTGGCATGCTCCGCTGTTGGCGATTTTGATGGCGATGCTGGCCAGCTTCCTGTTCGCCCAATTTGGCCTTATAGCAGCGATCTTTGCCCACAACTTCGATACGCTGTCGATGTACAGTAATTTTCTGATTTTGCCGCTGATTTATCTGGGCGGAGTTTTTTATCCGATTTCAATATTACCGCAGCCGTGGGAAAAGTTGTCTTATCTGAATCCGTTATTCTATCTAATAGACGGTTTCCGTCACGCGATTATCGGGGTTGGAGATACCAGCTTTACAGTCGCTTTTGGTGTTAGTGGGGCCATCGCTTTGCTGCTGTTTTGCTGGGCGGCCTGGTTGATCGGCAAGGGGTATCGTCTGCGTAGTTGACAGTAAGGGAGGTCTACTTATATGTTGTCGCCGAAAAATGGCAAGGTATTCAGTCAGTTTTATGATGCGGTCCGGGACGAATCGGTACTGGATAAAAAAACCACGATCTTGATCGGGCTGGCCGCGGCAATGACTTCCGGTTGTGGTCCTTGAGTGGAACACTACCTTGGCGTTGCCAGGGAAGCAGGGGTCGGGCAGGAAGAAATTGGTGCAGTGCAAGGAATCTGTATGGCGGTCTCCGCCGGGCGGGTGAATGCACAGTTGAAAGCAATCGAAAAACAATTTAACGAATAATATTGGAAACGGAAGCATTAGGTATGCAGGATCACCTGGTACGTGTTGTCAGCAAAGATGGTCTTTTACGCGGCATGGCCGCCGTAAGTACAAATTTGGTTACCGAGATCTGCCAAAAACAACAGACAGATCTAACGGCGACTGTCGCGCTTGGAAGGTTGTTGTCCGGAGGAGCATTGCTGGGCTGCCTGCTTAAGGGGCAGCAGCGTTTGGCTTTGATGGTTGAAGGGAATGGGCCCCTCGGCAAGCTGAGTGTTGAGACTGATGCGCAGGGTCGGGTCCGAGGAACGATCCGTAATCCGATCGCCGGATTGCCGCCGAACGATGACCGTTTTGATGTTGCTGGTGCGATTGGCAAGGCTGGTTTTCTGCACGTCTGGAAAGATCTCGGGCTGAAAGAGCCGTACCAGAGCATGGTTCAATTGCAGACGAGTGAGGTTGCCGAAGATCTGGCCTGGTACCTGACCAATTCGGAGCAGGTGCCATCAAGCGTGTCTTTGGGGGTTGAGCTCGATTCGAATGGCGGGGTTGCTGCTGCTGGCGGGATTTTGATTCAGTCCCTGCCCCCCGGAGACGAAGAACAGGTTGAGCGGGTCATCGAAAAGTTGCAGCAGTTACCACCGGTCACCAGTTTATTACGGCAAGGGTTGCTACCAATAGATATTCTGTCGCAGATCTTTGATGGTGCAGAGTTTGGTGTGCAGGAAGAGGTCCCGTTGGCATTTTATTGTCCATGCAATAAAAAACAGATTGAGGGGATGCTGCGGTCGATGGGGGCAGGCGAACTGAAACAGCTGGCCGAAGAGCAGGAGCAGGTTGAAGTTGTTTGCGAGTACTGCAGTAGCAAATATTTGTTTCATCGCGAACAAGTCATGCAGCTGATCGGATGAGTATTTTCGGAATCAAAAAAAGAGATTAATGGCCCGGACGGGCTGCAATGAAGATTATTTATTTCCAATAATCCTTGCCTAATAAGTTGTTTTTGGCCGCTGTCCGGTTGTAATTCTGTATACGCGTAAAAGTGATGATAGAAATCGAACCAAACACGACTGGCCTGCTAGGAAAAAACAAAAAACCTTGAGGTATTCAATCATTATAAATTCAAACACCGTTTGATTGTCGGATGGTCCCCCCTGAAACACAAGATATCGCGGAAAAATTAACCAACGTCATTTCTCGAAACATTCAAAAACTACAGTAATTCCGATAGAAAAGAAGACCGCGCCGGTTAAAAACATTGCATACAGTATACTGTATTTTTTCCTTGACATGTCAGGGGGATTATCCTAATTTTCGACACGCTGTGGCGTAAACGGTATTGATTGCGCCCACGTTCAACGGTCCAATTTCTTCAATGGAAGGAGCGGGTTTTATGCTGGAAAATTATTTGCCGATTCTTGTCGTTATCGGCATCGCCTTTGCTTTTGCAGTCGGGTCGGTTGTTATGTCTCGTCTGATCGGGGTCAAGAAGCCGAGTGAGGCTAAGTTGGCTCCATACGAGTGTGGAATGCCGCTACTTGGCGGGGCAGAAGAACGTTTCTCCATCAAGTTCTACATTATCGCGATGCTCTTTATCCTATTTGATATTGAAGCAGTCTTTCTTTATCCCTGGGCGGTTATGTTCAAGCGTCTGGGGATTTTTGGTTTCGTCGAGATGGGTGTCTTCATTGCCATCCTGCTCGTCGGCTTCATCTATGTTTGGAAAAAAGGAGCTCTGGAATGGGAATAGAGCAACCAAAGACTCTCGGTAGTGGTTTTATTACCACCAGTCTGGACAAATTGGTCAACTGGTCTCGTGCCAGTTCTCTGTGGCCATTGACATTCGGTCTTGCTTGCTGCGCGATCGAGATGATGTCAACTGGTGCTGCCCGTTTTGACCTTGACCGCCTAGGGGTTTTGTTTCGTGCCTCTCCACGGCAGGCTGACGTCATCATCATCGCTGGAACGGTGACCAAGAAGATGTTGCCGGTCATTAAGACCGTTTACGAGCAGATGCCAGAGCCTAAGTATGTCATTGCTATGGGTGCCTGCGCTTCTTCGGGTGGTGTTTTCGATACTTACAGTGTTGTTCAGGGTGTCGATGAGCACTTGCCGGTTGATGTGTATATCCCCGGTTGTCCGCCGCGGCCAGAAGGCCTTCTCTACGGCTTGATGAAGTTGCAAGAGAAGATTCGGGCTGAGCGTAATACCTTCGGCTCTGCAATCGGTGTCGGTGAAGTGGTCCAGCCGACCATGGCCTCCAGCGTTTAGGACAGGGACAAATCAATGAGCGATCAAGCGATTGTTGAAAAATTACAAGCAAAGTTTTCGTCAGCCGTACTGAATGTTGTTGAGCATCGCGGTGAGACCACTGTGACCGTTGAGAAGGAGCAGATTGTTGAAATCGCCACCTTCTTGCGTGATGAGTGTGGTTACAACTTCCTTTGCGATCTCTGCGGCGTTGATTACCTCGGTCAGTCACCTCGCTTCATGGTGGTTTACAACCTCTACAATATCGCCGCTAAGCAACGTTTGCGGGTCAAGGTACCGGTTGAAGAGCAGGACGCCAATGTCGACACTGTCAGTGTCGTCTGGGGGACTGCCAATTGGCACGAGCGTGAGTGCTGGGATCTGATGGGAATCAGTTTTAATGATCACCCGGATCTGCGCCGCATTCTTATGCCGGCTGATTGGGAAGGGCACCCGCTGCGCAAGGATTACCCTGTGCAAGGGCCTGACCGCGAGCCATATCAGGGCCGTCTTTCCTAGCTGAAGCGATAACAATTCCTTAACCGGACGAGGCATACAAATGGCAGTTAACAGTGAAACAATGACCATCAACATGGGACCTCAGCACCCGTCGACACACGGCGTGTTGCAGCTGATCCTGGACCTTGATGGCGAGACGGTTGTAAATGCAACTCCGCATATCGGTTTCCTGCATCGTGGAACCGAGAAGCTCTCGGAGCACCGGACCTATCATCAGATTATTCCTTTGACAGACCGGCTCGATTACCTGGCCCCGATGAGTAACAACATTGGTTACGTGCTGGCAGTTGAAAAGCTGCTCGGTATCACTGATGAGATTCCAGAAAGAGCTAAGGTTATTCGGGTTCTGCTTGGCGAGTTGACTCGTATGAAGAGTCACTTGGTCTGGTTGGCTTGTCACGCTCTTGATATCGGTGCCATGACCGTCTTTATTTACTGCTTCCGCGAGCGCGAGCACATCATGGACATCTACGAAAAGGTGTCTGGTGCGCGGATGACCTCCAACTACTTCCGTGTTGGTGGCCTTGCTGATGACTTCCCTGAGGGGCTGGAGCAAGAAATTCGCGATTTCGCAGAGTCAATGCCAGGGCATGTCGCAGAGTACGAAGGCTTGCTGACAGGCAACAAGATCTGGCAGAAGCGGACCATGGGTGTTGGTAAGATCAGTGCCGAGGCAGCCATCGATATCGGTTTGACCGGTCCCTCGTTGCGTGCTTCTGGTGTTGATTGGGATCTGCGTCGCGACAACCCGTACAGTGGTTACGAAGATTACGACTTCGACGTTCCGGTTAGTGATGAGTGTGATACTTGGGCTCGTTACCATTGCCGTCTCGAAGAAATGCGGCAGGCCAGCCGGATCATGATTCAGGCTCTCGATAAGCTGAAGCCAGGACCAGTCCTTGCTGACTGTCCACAAGTCTGTCTGCCGCCAAAAGAAGATGTTGTTAACAGCATTGAGGGTTTGATCCACCACTTTAAGATTGTCACCGAAGGCTTCAAGCCAGAGCCTGGTGAAATTTACCAGGGTGTTGAGAATCCGAAAGGGGAGCTCGGCTACTACTTGGTGTCTGATGGATCGCCGATGCCGCTACGGATGAAAATTCGGCCACCGTCCTTCGTCAATCTGCAGGCGCTTCCGCAGATGGTTGAAGGGAAGTTGCTGGCTGATGTTATCGCTGTTATCGGTACGCTCGACATCGTTCTCGGTGAAATCGACCGTTAACCCTCAAGTAGTGATCAGATAAGAGGTCATCATGACGGAAACCGCAGAGCAGGTAGAAGAACAAGCTGTAGAAGAGGAAATTGATCTGACCGCAGCGAACATGGTCATCGATAAGTACCTGGACATGAACGGGAACTTGATGCCGGTACTGCAGGGCATTCAGGAAGAGTATGGTTATATTCCTGAAGCGACAGTTCATTTAACTGCAGAGCGGCTGAATGTCTACGCCAGTCAGATTTACGGTGTTTTAACTTTTTACGCCCAGTTCCATATGAAGCCGCGCGGAAAGTACATTGTTCGCGTTTGCATGGGAACCGCTTGTCACGTTAAGGGTGCGGGCCGGATCGGTGATGCCATCAAAGACCATATTGGTGTCGGCCACGCTGAAACGACCGAAGATCTTCTGTTCACGGCCGAGTATGTGGCCTGTATCGGTGCTTGTGGTATGGCACCGGTTATTATGGTTAACGATGCAACTTACGGAAGCATCAGTGTCCAGAAGACGGTCGAAGTCATGGACAAATATATCGAAATGGGCTGATTCTGCCATTCAACCGTGCTGGTATCGAGGATAGTTTATGTCCGAAACTGCTGAAAATTTAAAAATTCTGATCTGCACCGGGACCGGTGGTCTCGCATCTGGTGCTGCTGATGTTGTTTCTGCCTTCGAAGAAGAATTCGAAAAGAAGGGCGTTGCAGCGAAAATCGGGAGTGGCTGTGATGTTAGTAGTACTGGTTGCCGAGGTCTTTGCGCCAACGACGTGCTGGTCGATGTCTGTCTTCCTGGCAAGGATCCGGTCACCTACGATTTTGTCACCGCCGATCTGGTCCCACAGATTGTCGATGAGCATATCTTAGGTAATGAGCCGATTCCGAAAAAGGTCGCTGGTCCTTACTACGCTAAGTTTCTGGAAAAGCAGCAGCGGATCATCTTTAGCCGTTGCGGTACCATCGATGCAGAAAGTCTCGATGACTTTTTAGCCAATGATGGTTTCAAGGGGATCAAAAAAGCGGTCACCATGAGCCAGGATGAGGTCATCGAAGAAGTCAAAAAGTCCGGCTTGCGCGGTCGTGGGGGCGGTGGTTTCCCGACTGGAGTCAAGTGGTCTTTCTGTAAGGCGACTCCTGGCGATCACAAATACCTGATCTGTAATGCGGATGAGGGTGATCCAGGGGCCTTTATGGACCGTTCAATCCTTGAGGGTGACCCCTATGGTTTGATCGAAGGTTTGATGATCGGTGCTTATGCTATCGGTTGTGACTTTGCTTACGTTTATGTTCGTGCTGAGTATCCGTTGGCTATCAAGCGTCTGCAGATGGCGATCGATACTTGTTACGAAAAAGGCTTCCTTGGTGAAGACTGCATGGGGCTGGGTTTCAAACTGGACATGCGGATCAAGGCGGGTGCTGGAGCCTTCGTTTGTGGTGAGGAAACCGCGCTGATGGCCTCTATTGAGGGTCATCGTGGGATGTCGCGTCCACGTCCTCCGTTCCCGGCAGTACGTGGTCTCTGGACCAAGCCGACCAACATCAATAACGT
>CALZLE010000261.1 GCA_945788205.1 uncultured Desulfuromonadales bacterium | reverse complement strand
CAGGCTGCTCCCTTCGCCCTTCCAGCCGTGGGTGTGGCGGCTCTTCCGGCAGGGGCGGCAACAGTGGCCGGAGCTACAGCCCTTGGTGCGACAGAAGCGGGGATTCTTGCGCGAGGCGAGGAGAGAGTTTTTGAAGACGTTGCAGCAGCAGCAGGCCTGGGCGGTGCTATTGCGGGTGGGGCTGAGGTTCTTGTCCCCGTTCTTGGTCGCCTTAGCGGTAAAATGTTTCGCAAACTGACCGGACGAACCCCCAGGGGGGCGATGGTTCGTCCCGATGGAACCCCAACCGATGAAATGGCCGAAGTTCTCAACCAAGCGGGCTTGACCTGGGAAGACATGAAGGTTGACGCCCAAACCCTTGTAGCCCAACAGCGGCCCGGATCAGCACCTGGAGAGGTGGCCAGACTTGCCGGGTTCGAGCAGATAGGGGCCCCGGCATTAAAGGGGCAGGTCAGCAAGGACTTTGCTCAGCGAAAACTCGAACAAGGGCTCGTTGAGTCGGCCTCAGAGCCAGGGGGCGAGCCAGTCCGACAGGCGTTCAAGCAGCAAAGCGAAGCGATACGGGGGGAACTGGAAAACATTGTCGATACCATGGGTATCACCGGGGAGACCGGGCAGGCCATGAAAGACGCCCTTTCGTCCCGGCGCAAGTTTCTTAAGGCAGAACGAAAAGACCTTTACCAGAAGCTTGCCGACGAGGCCAAGTCCCTGGATAAAATTCCTGTGACAACCCAAGGTATACTTGAAGCCCTTCCCGACAGTGGAACCCTTAGAGACATAGCAGCCCTTGCCCCCAATCAGTTCAAGGCCCTCAATGACATCCTTGTTGAGTTTGGCATAGAGCAGAGCCAGGACGCAGTTGAAAGCGCAGCCAAGAGGGGTGTGACATCTGACCCCCTCGGCCTTGAAAACTTCGAGAGTTTCCGCAAGAGGCTTGGAGGTATTGAGCGCAGCGACCCAACCGGAGCCATCGGGGTTATTACCGGACCGCTTCGCAGGGCCCTGGATGACGAGATAGATTTAGCCGTTAAAGCCATGGAGGGTTCAGGCGGTGAGATTGCCGAGTTGGCAAAGGTGGCGAGGAAATCCAACGTCGCCCTGAAAACAGAATTCGACGAAGCCAAAATTACATCCAAGCTGATCGATTCGGTCAAACGTGGATCTACCCAGCCGAAAATAGAAGTCAGCAAGTCTTATCAGGAGATCATGAACCCCAATGAGCCGATAGAAAACCTCGAAAGGGTTCTGGTTTCGCTGAAGCAAGAAGGTTCACTGGGGAGTAAGGCTATTGCCGAAATGCAGGGCCGGGCAGTTCTAGACCTGGTGGATTCGGCCTTTTCGGCACAGTCAAGGAATATCGATGGTCAGCGCATCTTTGGTGCGACTCCCTTTTCCAAGCAGTACGAAAAGCTTTTGCCCAAACTGGAAATGCTTTTTGAGGGGGACAAGAAAGCCCTCAAGAGGCTGGAAAACGTCTACCAACGAGCACAAGACATCATCCCCCCTTCCGGGGCCATGCCCAAGGGTTCTGCAGGTTTCTTCATTGATGCACTGAATAAGATTGGTGTTTACAGCATAGCGTCAAAAGTTCCGTTTGCAAGAGAGATCTTTGAATTAGCCCAGCAGGCAGGGCAGAGCGCAACGGCCAGGCGGGCGGCTAAAAAGTCCCTTGACGCCAAGCCGAGAATGCTCGAGACGGCCCAAGTGATTTCCAGCGAATATCCACAGATCGCAGCAGCCTTGGGGATAGCCGTGTTGATAGAAGAGACACCGGAAGAAAGAAAATAGCCATCTTCAGACCCGCCACGGCGGGTTTTTTATCGCCCAGAAAGGAACCAGCACATGCCCAAAGGTAAAGGTTACGGAACCAAACCCGGAAAAAAGGGAACGAAAAAAACCGCCATGGCCCCCAGGCCGCCGAAAAAGAAGAATCCGCCCAAAAAAGGCAAGCCAAAAACCGTCAAATGTTAATATGACTATTCAAAAAGCAATAGGGGAGGGATCTTTTGCCATGCCAAACACATCCGAAGAGCTTCTATGGTGGGCATTCAACCTTTGCTTTCTGGGATTGCTTTTTTATATTGGCAAAGAACTAAAAGGCCTTCGGCATGACCTGAGACAACAACAGCGGGTTGACAACTGGCTGAAAGGAGTAGTGCTGACCCTCCACACCAGATGCGGACTGATGCACCCTGATCGTCCCATGCCTGCACTTCCCGAAGACCCCGACAGCAACCAGTAACCAAAGACAGAAGGGTTTAACATGGCCACCAATATCGTAAAACTCAATCCCGCTTATTTTCCTGACCCTTCCGTCGGAAAGCCCATCGCCAACGCCGACATCTTTGTGGGTATCCCGGACCTCGACCCCGAAGTGCCAGCCAATCAGAAGCAGATCAGCGTCCAGCAGGAAGACGGCACCATTGTTGATATTTCACAGCCCATTTCAACGGGGGCGGGGGGGACTCCTCTTTACCTGGGATCTCCGGTCACGATTCTTGTGGATGGTAACTATTCGCTCAAGGTTTTGAGCAAGCAGGGATCGCAGATTTACAGCATCCCCAACGTCCCCGGAGAGGGAGCCACCGTTGACAGTCTTGCTGACCTGAAAGCCTTTACTGGTCAGGTTTCTGGCGTTGTTGTCAATATGCTTGGCCGCACAATCCCAGGAGACGGCGGGGGGGGGGCCTTTTTCTGGGATACCTCTGATTTGTCGATTAAAGTATCAAACGACACCCAAAGCGGCATCTATCCCCCCCCAGACACAGACCCAACTGGGGCAAGTGGTGCATGGAAAAGGATCTACACCGGAGCTATCCATTCGTCGTGGTTCGGCACCGGATATGCGGCGATAAAGGCAGCAATTGAGGATTTCGGCGGTAAGGTGATCATTGATCAGGATGAAACCCTGGATAACTCAACAGGCCCGATTAGTCTCCCTGCAGGGCTTTGCCTTATGGGGTGTTCATCCGCCTTGACTTTTACAGACCGGACCCAGCGATTTTTTCTTGCACAAGGTAAGACAGACATTACGTTTCGAGACGTGAGGATATTCTCCAATGACGAAGCCATGGAGGGGGCAATAGGTGGTGGGTATGTCAGGTTTGAGAACTGTACTAATGTGAAAATGATGAATGTTGAAGTCTCAAATCATGCTTGGGACGGGGTAAAATTCATAGATTCTTCTGACCTGCTCCTCAAAGACTGTACAGGGAACTATGGCAAATCAACCGCCATCACCTTTGAAACCTGCGACGAGTTCCAGGTTATCGGCGGCCAATTCAACAAGAACGGGCTAAATAGTGCCGATGACACCTTCGCAGACTTGCCTACAGGATGGACAGGAACCCATGTGGGGCGATCTGTCACAATGACAGATGGATGTACCAACGGCCTCATTTCTGGCATTGAGAGCCGGTTAAACAGCGAATATGGAATTCGTTCCTTTGCCAGTGCAACAACTGCTGGTAATTCCTCAATAACCATAGAAAACAACCGCGTTGAAGACAATGGACATCCATCTGGAACCTATGGCCCTGTTGTGTTAGGGGCTGATAAGGGAGCTGATATCCTCGTAGGAACAAATCCGACTATTAGCGACACCGAAGATATCCACATCGCTGGCAATAAAGTCAAACGATCCACAAAAGCCTATGGAACCCCCGTAAGTCTTGCGGGGAATGAATTCACCGTTAGAGACAACATTGTCAGGATGTCAGGAAGCGCCATCCACCTCCTCAATGCTTATCAATTGTTTGGCCCTGTCGATTCCAAATTCGTCAACAATGTTTCCTATGGGGCTAACCAGCATTATTTGGTCGGCGGCGGTGGTGCTTCTGATCTGGAGCACATCAACGACAGCGCCAATGATTGTCTTATTTTCTACCAATCTGCTCCAGGAGGAAGCAATAGGGTCATCGGCGCAAGAGCAAAACATAGAGCAACGGCGGCGGTTTCTGGCGAAAATGGATTCTTCACCTTTACGTCTGGAACCTGGGAATTGAGGGACGTTCTATTGGACGGATTCCACCGGGGAATTGAAAACTCTGTGACAGACGTTATTTTCGATAATATCAGAACGATCAATAGTGTGGATGTTGGTTTTAGGAATTTTCAAGTCAATGCCGCTGGAGTCATTCAAAGAGATTGCCAGTGGGATTCTCAAAATCCATTTGAGAAATCAGCCATGGTCTATGAAGCCAATACGCCCAGGGCGGCGGGGCTTTCTTTTGCGTTTTCCATTCCGACACAGGGTTACTACAAGGCGGGGCATGTTGTTTTTGACTCTCAAGTAAACGCCGTAGATGTTACCCATAATCGCAGGCCCATAGGCTGGTACAGACTCACCACCGGGACCAACCACGTCCTAGACACAGATTGGCAGGTTATGTGGATTCATGTAGATGCAACCACAGCGTAACAGGCAGGCAACTGAGGCTAGACATGAAGATTTAATATTTATTGGAGTTGGCATGAGCTTAAAAAACATCTCAGGAAATATCGCCTCAATTGCCGTGATGGTTCACACCATCTACCCCAACTCGACCGGGCAGGATATTGTGGATGCTTTCACGTCCGGGGATTGGATTGGCCATGCCATCAACATCGGCATGGCCTTATTCCTGTATCGAGCCGGAAAGCCCGCAAAATGAAGTTTATCAGGTACAGAAGCGGATACAAGTACCAGCTTGCGGAAACCTACAGAACCCAAACAAAAATCTATCCTGCTGGCTTTATTAACGCAGAGTGGATAAAACTAGAGCCATCCGGGATGCTGACTGTTAGGAGTGGATATGCCTGGGATGGTGCCAGCGGTCCAACCTTCGACACAAGATCGTCCATGCGAGGTTCATTGGTCCATGATGCCACATACCAACTCCTTCGAGCAGGACTGCTGCCCCCGAGCTATCGCAAGGGGGCAGACCTTGAACTGTACCGAATCTGTTTAGAGGATGGTATGTGGAAGTGGCGGGCTAGGTTGTGGCTTAAATGCGTTCATAGACTCGCAAAGGGTGCGGCGAGTCCGAACAGCCAGAAAAGAGTTTTTGTTGCACCATAAACCTACCAATTTCTTGACAAATTTATTTTTCATGCTTAACAACATTTCAGGCGTTACTAATTAGTTTCCGCCTAATACCTGTTAGGTAGCCAAACAACTGAGTGCGGCCACCACCGATTTGAAGAGATGATCCTTGGCCTGTTGCTCCACAGGCAACTCTTCGTAGGGCACGAAACAGGGGTGTTCCTTCTTCTCGGCATCTTTCACCATGCCATATTTCCAGCCGGTGCGCTCCTTCTCAGTCAACCAGCAATCATGGCTTGCGCTGGCAGGTGCCTTGGGGTTTGCGATGTTGAATTCCACGCCCTCAACGGCGCTGTCCTTTTGCCACTGCGGGGCATCGTCCCACGGCACCTGTGAAAAATCTCCCAGCGCCTCGCACAGGGCCTTGTTTGCTTCGTGGCAGGTTTTAGCAATCTGGTCAACGGTCATCGTTTTGCATCCTTTCGTTGTGGCCCGTGGCATACCTAACAACGGCATGAAAATCGGACGGTTGATAAGGGCGTTGTTCTCGAAAAAGTCTCTACTAAATTGTGGCGGCACAGCGCCGCCGTTTATGCCAGATCCGTTAGAATGCTAACCAAATAAGGGCGGCAACAGCCACAACAATTGCGACCACATCAAAAACAATTATTGCTGCTACTATCAAAAAACCAGCGGCAAGCCCAGCAGTATGCCCAGCTTCGGGCGGCTTGAAGTATTTAATAACTATCGCGTATTGCCATAAGAGTAAGTTTATCAACATAGTATCCTCTCTATTTCAAGCATCGCATTCTAACCATTAATGAACCGGACGGAAGAGACAGCGTGGTAAATGCTCGAAACGTTCTACCGCCGCTCGGTTATCTCTTCCGTTAGGCGTAAAAACCCATCGCCAGCTGTTCCCGCTCCAAGTGTCTCAAAAACTTCGGTATGTGTGCTTCTGGGTACATTGAGCAAGCTGTGCCGTCTACGCTGTCACAACCAATTTCCCGAGCGTAGTCAATCCTGCGTAGCGA
Organism: uncultured Desulfuromonadales bacterium; assembly: GCA_945788205.1. GTDB lineage: Bacteria > Desulfobacterota > Desulfuromonadia > Desulfuromonadales > Geopsychrobacteraceae > Malonomonas. Next base: position 1,066 of record CALZLE010000261.1, on the reverse strand, counting down.
GTTTACCCGCCCCATGTGTACCCATTTGCCCTTCGCCTTAGCTTTTTTGACACAGTATCGAACATACCCACCCAGTTTAAACTCATCGTCGCCACCAATGAAGATGGCGTCAAAGTTACGTTCGTGGGTTGCCCACCCTATCGACTCCTGCCCGTTTTGCAGCACCAGAGCCACCGGCAATCCGTGCATTTTAATTATCGGTTGCCAAATCATGAATTTCTTTGCGGTCGCTATCGCGTCCCCCACAACATCGGGGGCAGCAACCCACACCGGGGGGTTGTATAGACAGCCGCTTAGTTTGTCGAGCATATTTAAAAATTTGCCCTGGTCCCAATTACTATAGGCTGCGTTGTCAGCTGCCCAAGGCATGTTATGCGGGGGTAAGTTTCCAGCCTGTGGCGTTATCAACGCCCCCAGATGCTTGTGCCCGGCCAGCCTGCGGGTTGTTTTTGTGGCACCGCTCACAAGTATCAGCATGGTTTTTACGCCTAACCACAGCATCAACGCGGACAGTTGAACCGGTTGTGCTGCTCGAAAAAATGTGTACCAACTTGATCTTCGTCGGCCTGCCGGTTATGCAAGGCCGTTAGTTTGCAATAACTTGAGCCTGAATCAGCCCGCCCAGCCAGTTATAGAAACAGGGTAAGGGCAATCATCTTCATCCGATTTGCTCACAATAAGGGGTATACCAAAAGAGATCAGTGCATCATTGGCAATGCATTCCAGGCAATCGTTTGGGTGCTTCGTGGCCTCCCTTAAAACCTCTTCGAGCGCCGCCCGAACCACTTGCAAACTAACCATGCGCTCAACAGCTGAATTGCTACCCGTGCGCGTTTTCGGTCTTGGTTTCGGTGTTGGGGCTGGTCTTGGTCCGCCTCTGTTCATCTCTTTTCCTCCGCAATCCGGTTAGCTTTTTCCGTTAGCAATCTAAAGAAAACACGCGGCGCAAGTGTTCAATTAGTTTTACTGCGTCCTCCTTCGTAATGTCTTCGCACGCCGATTCCATGCAGTTGCAAATGGTGAAGCCTAGCGTTCCACTGCTGGCCAAAACATCATCTACCACCAT
>CALZLE010000260.1 GCA_945788205.1 uncultured Desulfuromonadales bacterium | reverse complement strand
GGCCATATGGTCCTTTCAACTTTGCACACGAACGATGCTCCAAGCACCATCAACCGTATGTTGAATATGGGTATTGAACCCTTCTTGGTCGCTTCTGCTGTCAATTTGATTTCTGCGCAACGGCTCGGCCGTCGGGTCTGTTCCGAGTGCAAAGAGCCTGATGATACCTCGAAGGAGGCGTTGATGACGGCGGGGGTTGAGGAAGCAGAGATTGGCAAGTTTACCGTCTACAAGGGGAAGGGTTGTTCGGTCTGTAATGACACTGGCTATAAGGGTCGAATCGGAATCTATCAGGTTATGCCGATGTTTGAGGATATCAAAGAGATGGTTCTCTCCGGCGCCAATACTGCTGAAATAAAGCAGGAGTCGATGCGTTTGGGTGTTAAGACGATGCGTCAGTCGGCTTTAACGAAACTGATGGAAGGGGTGACCACCCTGGAAGAGGTACTTCGTTGCACCGTCGCTGATGATCAGTAATTTGAGATATAATTAAAGGGGTTCAGTTGTATGGCCAATATGCACCAGTTGCTCAAAGCAATGATCGAAAAAGGTTCCTCCGATTTGCATGTTTCGACCGGTTCGGCACCGCAAATACGTGTTGATGGGCAGATGGAATCGTTAAATCTAGAGAAGTTGAGCCCCGCTGAAACGAAACAACTTTGTTACAGTGTGTTGACCGACGCGCAAAAGCGTCAGTTTGAGGAAGAGAGCGAACTTGATCTCTCTTTTGGGGTCAAAGGTCTCTCTCGTTTTCGGGGTAATATTTTTATGCAACGAGGGGCCGTTGCTGGAGCATTTCGGGCGATTCCTTTTGAAATAAAAAGCTTTGATGATCTCGGGCTTCCACCTGTCGTTCGGACGCTTTCAAAAAAACCACGAGGTCTGATTTTAGTGACCGGTCCAACCGGAAGCGGCAAGTCAACGACTCTTGCCGCAATCATCGACGCAATCAATGCAACTCGAAGTGAGCATATAATAACAATTGAGGATCCGATTGAATATCTCCACCCACATAAGAAATGCTTGGTTAACCAACGCGAAGTTGGCGCAGATACCCAGTCCTTTAAAAAAGCGTTAAAATATATACTACGTCAGGATCCAGACGTTGTTCTGCTAGGTGAGCTTCGGGATATTGAAACTATAGAAGCCGCATTGACCATTGCAGAGACCGGGCACCTTTGTTTTGCGACCTTGCATACAAATTCCTGTGTTCAGACGATCAACCGGATTGTTGATGTTTTCCCGACGAACCAACAGTCTCAGGTAAGAACACAGTTGTCGTTTGTGCTTGAAGGTGTTCTGTCTCAGAACCTGATGAAAAATGCAGACGGGAAAGGTCGCTGTATGGCGTTGGAGGTTATGGTTCCAAACCCTGCGATCCGGAACTTGATTCGTGAAGACAAAATTCATCAAATATATTCGCAGATGCAGGTAGGTCAAGATAAGTTCGGTATGCAGACTCTGAATCAGTCACTTTTCATGTTGGCACATGGGCGGCAGATCAGTCAGGACGACGCGATGATGCGTTCACCCGATATCGAGGAATTAAAGCAGATGTTTGCGAATCCAAGTGCAGTTTTGCGACGAGGAAAATCGATCAATCCGGCCCGGTGAATGTCGTTAAGTTGAGCTTGTAAAACGGTTAATTGAAAGGGACAGATCATGCCAAAGTTCTCATATGCTGGCCGCGGAAAAGATGGCAAAAAAACAAAGGGCGATATCGAAGCAGCAAGCGAGTCTGCAGCTGTTGTCGTCCTGCGTCGTCAGGGGATTCAGGCCAATAAAGTCAAAGCCGCCGGCAAAGGGCTCGATATGGAAATCAATATCGGTTTTTTGCAGCCTAAAATTACAACCAAAGATATTGTCGTGTTTACCCGTCAGTTTGCTACTATGATTGATGCTGGCTTACCTCTTGTACAGTGCCTCGATATTCTTTCCTCACAACAAGAGAATAAAACATTCAAAACAATACTGACTCAGGTCAAAGAGGATGTCGAGTCAGGATCAACATTTGCGGACGCGCTAAAGAAACATCCCAAGGCATTCAATGATCTGTATGTTAATTTAGTTGCTGCGGGTGAGGTCGGGGGGATTCTCGATACGATTCTTAATCGTTTGGCCGCCTATATTGAAAAAGCACTAAAGCTTAAAAAGCAGGTCAAAAGTGCTATGACCTACCCAACGACGATTATTGGAATTGCATTTGTCGTTATTGCTGTTATTTTGATTTTTGTTATTCCGGCATTCGAAAAAATGTTTGCCGATTTTGGCGGTGCGTTGCCTATGCCTACGCAGGTTGTTATTAACATAAGTAATTTTCTTCAAGATTATATATTGGTGATAATCGGCAGTGTTGTTTTAGCGGTCTTTATTTTTAAAAAGTTTTACGCATCTGAAAAGGGCCATGATTTGATTGATGATTTGGCGTTAAAACTACCTGTTATGGGGGTTTTAATACGAAAGGTCGCAGTTGCCAAATTTGCCCGAACCATGTCAACAATGATTTCCAGCGGGGTGCCGATCCTGGATGGTCTCGATATTGTTAGTAAAACAGCTGGTAACCGTACCGTTGAAAAAGCGATTAACCAGGTGCGAACCAGTATAAGTGAAGGTAAAACGATTGCCGAGCCACTGAAAGAGTCTGGAGTTTTTCCACCAATGGTCTGTCAAATGATTGAAGTTGGTGAGCAAGCAGGGGCCATTGATACTATGCTGGGTAAAATTGCCGATTTCTACGATGATGAAGTTGATGATGCGGTCGGTAATCTGACTGCTATGATGGAGCCATTGCTGATGTTGTTCCTCGGTACTACAGTCGGCGGTTTAGTTATCGCTATGTATCTGCCGATCTTTAAGCTTGCAGGAGCCACTAGCGGCTAATGCCTTTTTTTCGGCAGAGCCAGAAGGTTGTTTTTGCTTCTGATTACCGTAGTTTGACCTGGTATCTTGCCAGTCGGGCTGCGGTAATTACTTTTCTGCTTGGTGGCGCGTCATTTGTTTACCTTCGTGGAAACGTAGAAACTTCCGCAGTTGTTCCCCTCTTCATACTCATCGGTATTTCTTATGCGCAGGCTCTTTGCTCTGCTTTGTTGTTGCGGTTAGTCAGGCGTCTAAATTTCTTTGCCCAAATTCAGATAGTATGGGATTTGCTGTTTGTGACTGCCCTGATTTTGCTTACGGGCGGGGTAGAGAGTGTTTTCTCTTTTGCGTATCTGCTGGTTATTGTCTCTGCCAGTTTTCTGTTGCCGCGACGGCAAACGGTTTTTGCTGCTGCCTCTGCGGCGATTCTGTTTGGTGGAATTCTCGATCTGCAATATTTTGAATACCTTCACCAGTTAAATCTTTATCGTAGTGTTACAGATGTTGCTTTTCTTTCTGCCGTTTTTGTGCATGTGGTGGCTTTTTTACTTTCCGCTGCATTGAGCGGTACTTTAGCGGAACGCTGGCGTGCCAGTGAGGCAGAGCTTGTTCGAAAAAAGATCGATTTTGATGAGCTTGAAAAACTGAACAGAACCATCTTGGCTCATGTCAGCAGTGGTTTAATGCTGATTAGTCCCGGTGGTAAAATTCTAAGCTTTAATCGAGCCGCTGGGGAAATTACAGGCCTACTTTTTGAGGATATTTATGGTCGACCGGTTGAGCGGTTTTTCCCAGATTTGCCCTTATTTCAAGACTCTGAGTACAATATCGTCAAACGAGCGGAAGCTGTTTTTGCTAAAGAATGCGGGGAGCGGTTAAGCCTTGGTTTCGCTACGACAGTTGCAAAAGGTCGTGACGCTGAAGATTTAGGCTTACTAGTAACCTTTCAAGATTTGACTCAGCTTAAAAAAGTTGAGGCGGAATTACAGCGAGCAGATCGTTTAGCTGCCGTTGGTCGTCTGGCTTCGGGGATGGCCCATGAAATCCGCAATCCGTTGGCTTCAATCAGTGGTTCCGTTCAGTTGTTGTTGGAAGCTGAACATGTTGCCAAGAATGATCGGCGACTTATGGGGATCGTCGTGAAGGAAGCCGATCGGTTGAGCGGTTTATTGACCGATTTTCTGACATTTGCACGACCGAAACCGCCCCAGAAGATAGCGGTAAATCTATGTTCTGTATTAGATGAGTTGGTTGACATACTTGTTGGTGATCATCGTTTTCAGGATGTGAAAATCGTTAAGAACTGCATTGGGCCGGCGGTTATTCACCTTGATCGTGGGCAAATATGGCAGGTGTTGTGGGATTTAGCGATTAATGCTGCTGAAGCGATGCCGGAAGGCGGGACCCTGCAGTTCATTTGTGATGTTGTCAATATGCAAATTATTATTCAGGATAGTGGTGTGGGTGTTACTGAAGAAATTCAGGGTAGGATCTTCGATCCCTTTTTCTCCACAAAAGAAAAAGGAACTGGTTTGGGCCTGGCCTCGGTCTATTCTGTCATGGAAGCTCACGGCGGCAAGGTGACAGTAAGCAACTCCGATTGTGGCGGAGCTCGCTTTGTTTTGGACTTCGG
>CALZLE010000259.1 GCA_945788205.1 uncultured Desulfuromonadales bacterium | reverse complement strand
CAAGAAGTTGTTGCGACTTTGAATCCGGCTCTGTTGCCCGAGCTGGTCCCTGCTGGAGTGTTTCGGCCGGCTTATCGGAAACGGTTGCTGAATTTACGGCAAACACCCTCAGCGTATATTTTCTTCGGCAAAAGTTCGCAACCAGTGACGGAGCTGGATCGTTGTAACCTGTTTGTTCAGCCGCAGGCGGGCCCCTTTTCCTACAGCGTCGATCAGGCACTGGAAGAAAGAACCTTCTATCTCGCGGCAGCCGGGCAGAAAAGCGCCGAGCAGGCTCATGGTGTGGTGGGAATTATCCCCGCATCATTTGCCGAAGTGACAGAGTTTTGCAGTGGAGGCAAGGGCCGCACCGGCACCTACGCGCAGGAGAAACAGCAGCTGTCGCAACGCTTGCAGAAAATGTTTGCTGAAAACTGTCCTGAACTTGCCGATTTGGAACTTCTCGAATTGGCAACGCCATTGACCCTGCGCGATTATTCTTTGGCACCACAAGGGGCAATTTACGGCGTCGGTCGTTTTATCGGTCAGTACAATCCGCATCCAGCCACGCGTCTGCCCGGTTTGTATCTGTCGGGGCAGGGGATTGCCGCTCCGGGTCTGTTGGGAACAGTCGTTGCCGCTTATCTGACCTGCGGCTCGATGCTCGGTCATGACCTTTTACGTGGAGAGATAAAAGCATGTCTCTAGAATCTGTCGTTGTTACTGGTGTGGGGATTGTTTCCCCCTTGGGGCACAGTCTGGACCTGCTGACCGATGCGTTGTTGGCAGGCGAGTCGGGGGTACGGAATGTCCCCGAATTGGAAAAGGTCGGCGGTCTGCGTTCTCGTTTAGCCGCGACTGTCGAGGGGATCAATCCGAAACAGATTCCGCGGAAAATTCGCCGCTCTATGTCGAACATGTCGATTTATGCTTATCTGGCCAGCCAACAGGCGCTGGAAATGGCTGCTTATCCGACCGCAGCCCTTTCTGCCGGCCGGACCGGAGTGGTGATTGGTTCGACCCTGGGCAGCACCGCAACCAGTGAGAGCTTTTTTGCTGATTATTTTACCGATTACAGTCTGGAGCGGATGAAGTCGGGCCTCTTTTTTCAGATAATGGGCCACTCCTGCGCGGCCAATGTCGCACAGTCGTTGGGGATTACCGGCCGAGTGCTGGCCCCCTCGGCGGCTTGTGCCACCAGTTGCCAGGCCATCGGTTACGCCTACGAGCAGATCGCTTTTGGCCGACAGGATGCCATCCTCTGCGGCGGGGCCGATGAGTTTCATCCGTTGACCGCAGCCACCTTCGACATCATGCATGCGGCATCGACCGGCTACAATCAAGACCCGAGTCAGTCTCCTCGGCCCTTTGATGCGGCTCGCGATGGTATCGTTTGTGGCGAGGGGAGTGGGGTTCTGCTGCTGGAGAAAAAGAGTGTCGCCGAAGCTCGCGGTGCGACAATTCTTGCCGAGCTGGTTGGCTTTGCGACCACGTCCGACACCTCCAGTATTGCCAATCCGGATATCGGGGCGATGTACGAATGCATGCGGCTGGCGGTCGCGGATGCAGGGATTTCTGCGAGCGAACTTGACTACGTCAATGCCCATGCTACGGGGACTCAACAGGGCGATGTCGCCGAAGCGCAGGCAATTCGGCAGCTGGTTGGCGACCAGGTTCCGGTCAGCAGTTTCAAGGGGCATCTGGGACATACGATGGCTGCCAGCGGCGCTATTGAATTATCTGCCAGCATTGGTATGATGCGGTGCGGCGAGCTGGCCGCAACGCGCAACCTGCAGCAGGTTGATGAGGCATGTGCCGGACTGCTGCATTTGCAGCAGAACCAGACGGCACAGCCGAAGTATATTTTGAAAAATAATTTTGCGATGGGTGGCATCAACTCCACCGTCATCTTAAGGAGCAGCAAGCATGACTGAACAGGAAGTAATCGAACTGATCGACTCCAGTCTGGCCGAAGAGTTTGAACTCGAGCGGGCCGACATGACCCCCGAAGCAAATATCTACGAGGATCTGGGGCTCGACAGTCTCGACACGGTCGATATGGTCATCGTTCTGGAGGGAGCCTTCAGTTTCAAAATTCGGGAAGAGGAATCGGTCCGTGCGATTCGCACTTTGGGTGATATCCACCGCTTCGTGCTTGAAAAAGTTGCCCAGAATAGCTGATACCGACGATGCAAGGAGCGACCGAAAGGCACAAAATTTCAGATCAACCTAGCTCTGCGATGACAATGGTCGTGCTGGTGCTGATGAATATCTGGTGCTACAGCATGCTGTCGCTTTGGACCTTGCTCGGGGTCCTGGTCTTCCCTTTTGCTTTCGGGCTCTGTTTGCTGTTTTCGCGCTGGTCTGCGGATCAGGTCGTCCGCTGGTTTATCTGGATTTATGGACGCGGTTGGTTGTTGCTGATGCGGCCTTTTGTGCAGTTCCGACGAGAGCAGCTGGATCTGATTGAAGTTGGTAAGCCGTATCTGTTTGTAATCAATCATCTGTCTTTTTTCGATACTTACTGCATGGCGCTGTTGCCGGTGCATGATGTCACCTTTGCGGTGCGCTCCTGGCCGTTTCGCATGTTCTGGTACAGCGGTTTTATGCGTCTGGCCCGTTATCTGGATGTTGAGGGGCGGAGCTGGGAGGAGACTCTCTGTGACAGCAACAGTGCTTTTGCCGCTGGTGGGACGGTATTGTTTTTTCCTGAAGGACACCGTAGCCGAGATGGCCAGTTGCAGCGCTTTTACTCCGGAGGTTTTAAGATCGCAATTGCTGCTGGGGTACCGATTATTCCGCTCTGTATTGATGGGACCGACCAGCTGCTTCCGCCAGGGCGGAAAACGCTGCGTCCCTGTCGGATCAGGTTGAGAGCCTTGGCGCCGATCGACACCAGTCGCTTCAACAGTGAGAGCGGCCATATTCAGTTGCGCAAAAAGGTCAAAGCGCAAATGGCTGCCGCGCTGGCTGAGATGCGTGGGGAGGGAGGCCAGTGACCCCCGTGGACGAGATTGCTGCCCTGCAGCTCCCTTTGCTACAGAAGCATTTACGGTATCTGCAGCAGGCGTCACCTTATTATCGAGAGTTGTTCGAGCAAAGTGGTTTCTCTGCTGATCAGTTTCAGTCGTTTGCCGAGCTTGAAAGATTTCCGTTAACCGGAAAGACTGAGCTGGCTGCCCGCAATCGTGATTTTCTGGCGGTTGACGAAAAACAAGTTGTCGATATCTGCCAGACCTCCGGGACGACCGGAGAGCCGGTGACTATCTGGCAGACCGAATCTGACCTGCAGCGGTTGGCGTTGAATGAACAGCTGGCGTTTGTTGCCGCCGGAATCAGAAAAACTGACCGGGTTTTAATCGGAGCCGCACTCGACCGGGTTTTTATGGCGGGACTCGCCTATTTTCTTGGTTTGCGAAAAATCGGTGCAACAGCGATTCGGGCTGGATCGGGGCAGCCAGCGCTGGTCGCTGAGCTGATTCGTAGCCAACGCCCGAACGTATTGGTCGGGGTGCCGAGTTTGTTGTTGGGGGTTGCCCATCAGCTTCAGGAGCGGGGCCAGAATCCAGCTGAGCTGGGTATTGAAAAGCTGATCTGTATTGGCGAGCCGGTACGTGATGTTGATTTAAGTCTTTCTGCTTTCGGGACATCTCTGCAGCAGCAGTGGCAGGCGCAGGTTCTTGGGACTTACGCCAGCACCGAACTGGCGACCGCTTTTGCCGATTGTACTGCCGGCTGTGGTGGACACCTGTTGCCGGAACTGGTTGTTGTCGAGATTATCGACGAACAGGGTCGGTCTGTTGCAAATGGCGAAGCCGGAGAGGTGGTCGTGACCCCGCTCGGTATTGAGGGGACGCCGCTGCTCCGTTACCGCACGGGCGACATTGCTCGTTTGCACAAGGAACCGTGTCGTTGTGGTCAGCAGACACCGCGCTTGGGGCCGATTCTCGGTCGCCGGGCGCAGATGTTGAAATGTCGCGGGACCACCCTGTTTCCGGCAGCGATCAACAGCGCTCTGCAGGAAATTGACGGGGTGTGTGGCCATTACTTGGAAGTTCGTCAGGATTTTGATCTCTCCGATCGGTTGCGGGTGGTGGTCGGCTGCCGTGATGCGAGCCTGAGTGCGGCGAAGGTTGCTGAGCAGATTGCGGCAAAAACCCGCGTTAAGCCAGAAGTGGTTCTGGTTACGCCGGAGGAAGTCAGCAGTAAAACTATCAAACCGGATCAGCGCAAGCCGATCACTTTTTTCGATTGCCGTTAGCGCGATCCACGACAGGAATAACTAGAGTATGAGTGAACCAAATATCGTCGTTCTTAACGGCAATGATTTGACAATCAACGAGATTGTCGCCATCGGTGTCGGTGATAAGCAGGTGGCTCTCGACCCGGCCGCTTTAGAGCGTTGCCGCGCCAGCCGCACTTTTCTGGAAGAGGAGGTCGCTGCCAAGCGGGTGATCTACGGTGTCAACACCTCCTTCGGGCCGATGTGCAACAAGATCATCGACGATGAGCAGATCGAGACTCTGCAGGTCAACCTGATCCGCAGCCACGCTGCCGGGCTCGGCGAACCGCTCAAAGATTACATTTCTATTGCAGTCATGGCGGTGCGCTTGAACACTCTGGTCAAAGGGTTCAGCGGGGTACGGATTGAACTGCTCGAACATATGCAGTGGCTGATCAACCAGCGAGTCGCCGCACATATTCCGGAGTGTGGCAGTGTCGGTGCCTCAGGGGACCTGATCCATCTGGCACATCTGGCTTTGTCGATTATTGGCGAGGGACAGCTCTACTATCAGGGTGAACTGCGTGATGCTGCCGAGGTTTACGCTCAGCTTAAAAAACAGCCGATGCGCCTCAGCTTCAAAGAGGGAATCGCCTTGATGAACGGCACCAGCGCAATGACCGCGTTGGCCGCATTTGCCATCTTTGGCGCGCAAAAACTACTCAATCTCAGCTGTGTGACTGGGGCTTTCGCCATCGAGATTTTCGGTGGTATTGACGATGCCTTCGACGAGGATCTGCATTGGGTCAAACCGCATCTCGGCCAGCTGGAAATAGCCGATAACATTCGCAAACTCTACCATGGCTCGGGGAATATCACTCTGCGCTCGGAGATGCACGAGCTGATTCGCGATCAGAAATCGGATGGGCCGGTCTTTGAGACCAGCATCAATGTGCAGGATGTCTATTCGGTCCGTTGTACGCCGCAGGTGTTGGCCCCGGTTGCCGAAGCGATTGCCCAAGCAGCCCGAGTCGTTGAGGTTGAAGCCAACTCGTCCAACGACAACCCGATCGTCATCCCGGAAAAGAAGAAGGTGATCCACGGTGGCAACTTCCACGGACAGAGTATCGGTTTTGTGATGGATATGCTCTGCATGGCGATTGCGACTCTCTGTACCCTGTCGGAGCGCCGGACCAATAAGTATCTCGATCAAAACCTGAATGAAGGACTGCCGGAGTTTCTGATTCCTGGCACCCTCGGTTTAACGATGGGTTTTATGGGGGCCCAGTATCTGGCCACCTCGACCACCGCCGAGAACCGGCAGCTGGCCAACCCGGTCAGCACCAATTCGATCAGCTGTAACGCCTCGAATCAGGATGTCGTCAGCATGGGCACGGTCGCTGCGCGTAAAGCATTCAAGTCGGTCAGCAACGCCAAGCATATCGTTACCCTCGAAATTCTTGCTGACCTGCAGGCCTTGTCGTTCCGTAATTCAGAGACGCTGGGGCGCGGCACCGGCCGGATCTATCAAATCCTCAACAAAGATTTTACCCAGTACGACAATTCGCGAATCTTTCACGATGATCTGGTGCGCTTCCGCAAACTGCTGTTTTCCAGCCAGCTGTTTGATGACCTGTCGGTTTACTGGGGGGATTGATGTCGATCGATTTGCCGCTCGCGGCAGAAGAGCTGATCCCGCACCGGTTGCCGATGCGCCTGGTTGATCGTCTATTGCAGGTCGATGGCATGAATGCCATTGCCGAAGCGGTGGTCGCCGCCGAGTGTCCGTTGGTTGACGCTGCTGGAAAGCTCGAAGACATTGCGCTGATTGAACTGATCGCGCAGAGCTATGCCTCGTTAAAAGGTTACCTCGATCTGTCGGCGGGAAATCCGGTTCGGCAGGGGTTTCTGGTCGGGATCAAAAAACTCACCCGACTGGAAACCGCCCGTGTCGGCGACTGCCTGAAAATTGAAATTAAAACCCTGGCTGAGCTGGATGATTTTGCCGTCGCCGAAGGACAGATCTGGTGTGCGGACAAAATGGTTGCCCGTGGGGAAATTAAAGTCTGGATCAACTAAATAAAATGCGGAAAAAGTTTTTACTCACATATCTGCTGCTGTTATTCGCCTCTCCCTGTTTTGCCGAATCGACCGAGCTCGTGCCTGTGCTGGCGGAACTGAAGCAGGCCGCCGCGGAAACTGAAACACTGTCGAGCAACTTCGTCCAGGAAAAACATCTGTCGATCTTTGCCGAGAAGCTGTTGTCGAACGGGCGCTTTTTCTATCAAAAACCGGATCGGCTGCGTTGGGAGCTTTTAACTCCGGTCGCCTCCGGGTTTGTGCTGCAAGGGAAACAGGGGCAGCGGTGGAACGGTTTGAGTCGTGAACAGGAGCGCTTTTCGGTCGAAACTGATCCGATCATGGGCATGATCGCCCAGCAATTACTTGCTTGGGCGCGAGTCGATCTTGACTGGTTACAGACGCGTTATCGGATCGAATTGCAGACTGCTAAACCGGTCAGCCTGCGGCTTTATCCCCTCGATGAAGGGGAGGCAGGGTTTATCGATTACCTGCAGATTCTGTTCGCTAACGACCAGCGGCATCTGTCCGAAGTCCTGATGGTTGAAGTCGAAGGAGACAGCACCCTGCTTCGCTTTAGTGAGGTCGCCATCAATACGGAACTTCCCGCTGATGCCTTTGCGGTACCAGAGTTCTGATGAAACTGGTCGCGGATTGCTATTGTCGATTGCAGCATCGTCGCGGTTGGCTGCTGCTGATTTTGCTCCTGCTGCTGGTTGTTGCCGGCTGGTCTTTTTCGCAGCTTAAAGTGGAAGAGAGTATTTCCGCGATGTTGCCGGATGGCGATTCGCAGGTCGCGCGCGATTTTCAACTTCTGCAGCGGGCACCTTTTGCCCGCAAGCTGGTGATCCATCTGACTGCAGCGGATGGGATCGAGACTGATCAGTTGATCACGGCGACCGACCAGCTGCGCAGCGCTCTTCCGGCTGAACTGTTCAGTAATCCGCTCAGTGGACCGGAAGAGTTGGTGACTGGTCAGTTATTCAGGCAATTGGGCGATTCCCTGCCGTACCTGGCCGATGTCGATGATCTACAGGCCATCGATGAACAGTTGACCCCGGCACAGATCGATGCCCGTTTAGCTGAAGCATTGGCGCAGCTGCTGCAACCGCAGGGTGTGGCACTGAAAAAACAGCTCCGCCGTGATCCGTTGCAATTTGACTGTCTGGCGTTGCAGAAGTTGCGTCATCTGAACCCGATCCCCGGCGTTCGGTTGGAGCGGGGACATTTTGTCAGCCAAGACGGGCGCAGTAGCCTGATTCTGGCTGATACGCAGGTTGCAATCACCGATGCGGTCGGCGGGAAAGCACTGCTCGACGCTTTTACCGAAGCTCGACAGGATCTGCCTGCGGGAATCCGCGCCGAATTGGTCAGCGGGCACCCTTATACATTGGCCAACGCCCAAGCGATTCAGGCCGATATGCAGCGGGTGCTGCTGGTCTCCGGAATCGGGATTCTGCTGCTGTTCTTTCTATTTCTGCGTTCGCTGCGGGCACTGTCGGTCTATCTGCTGCCATTGTTCAGCATGGTGGTCGCAGTGCTGGTGGCCGCGGCCTGGTTCGGGACGCTCTCCGGGATCACCATCGGTTTTGGCGCGGTGCTGCTTGGCATCACCATCGATTTTGGCTTGCATGTCTACTTTGCGCTGCGTAACGGCAGTGGGGTGGAGACACGTGAGCAGTTATTACAGGCTGTTTCGCGTCCGGTACTCTTTGGCGGTTTCACGACTCTGGCTGCTTTTGCGGTACTGCTGCGTTCCGAACTGCCGGGACAGCGGCAGCTGGCAATTTTTGCCATGGCCGGAATTCTTGCCGCGCTGCTGTTGGCTCTTTTGTTTCTGCCGCACTTTATCGGTGAGCGGAAAGAGGAAAGCCCTCTCTCTCGGCGACAGTTGCGGCGACACGTTTACGATCGTGCCCCCGGTCTGCGACTGACGGTATTGCTGCTCTGGCTGTTGGTTGCCGGCTTAGCTGGCTGGCAGGCGCAGAAGTTGACGATTAATGGCGAACTGCGCCAACTCAGCTATCTGCCGACCGAACTGCAACAGGCCGAACAGCGACTGGGCGAGAGTTGGGGGAATATGCGCGGACGGGCGCTACTGTTTGCCAGTGCGGCCGATCTGGAAAGTGCGTTGCGGCTCAATGAGCTGGTTTGGCAACGACTGGGTGAGCAGGGGCTGCAGGATGAGGCGGTCAGCCTGGCGCCGTTGTTCCCATCGCAGCAAACCCAGCAGCAGCGGCTGCAGAACTGGGAAGGTTTCTGGCAGCAACGCCGGGCGACAACACAAGACTTACTGCAGGCCAGCGGCCAGAAGTATGGCTTTTCGCCTGCTGCTTTCGGGCCCTTCTGGACTCGTCTTGAGCAGACTCCGGCGAATATTGATCAGCAGCGACTCAAAAGCTGGGGACTGGGTCGGATGTTGGACAACCTGCTGCTAAAAGATGAACAAGGCTATCAGTTGATGACTCTGGTTCCTGATCGGCCGGAGTTGCTCGGCGCGCTGGAGGAAAATCTGACGCGGTTACCGGGGATCACTTTGGTTTCACAGAGCCGCTTCGGAAAGCAGCTCAGTGCTGAGATCGGTGCTGATTTCAGTCGCTTCATCAGTTCTGCAGGAATCGCTGTGCTGGTCCTGCTGCTGTTGCTGTTTCGTCGTTTGCCCGAGGTTTTACTGGCGCTGTTGCCGGTGTTGACCGGTCTGCTGGTGATGTTCGGAGGGATGGGCTGGCTCGGGCTGGAGATGAACCTTTTCAATGTGGTCGCCTCTATTCTGATTATCGGACTGGGGGTCGATTACGGAATTTTTATGGTTTGTCACGGGCAGCAGGAGGAGGATTTAGCCTCGTCACGGGCCATCCTGATTTCCGGGATGACGACTTTAGTCGGTTTTGGGGCGTTGGTGTTGGCTAAACATCCGGCGCTGCATTCGATCGGTTTGACGGTGCTGCTTGGAATCAGTGCTGCGGTGCCGACAGCGGTGCTGGTCATTCCGGCGTTCCGGCCGAAGAGGCGCTGATGAGACAGTTACTCGCGGTTTTATTTTTTTTGCTGCTGGCCGGTTGCGCTCCGACGATGGCGCCGCAGAAGTTACCGAGCGATTGTCGGGCAGAAGCGACGCGCGATCAGCTGCTGACCGGAAATTGGCTGCAACAAGACGGAGTCTGGCGCTTGCGGCAGTCGGCCCTGTTGGAGCTCGGTCCGAAAAAGATTCCGCTGGAAGGTTTCTTACGGCTCGATCTACAGCAAAATGAAGCGCGCCTGTTGGCAATGAACGAAATGGGGCTGGTGCTGTTCGATTTGCAGATTACCGCAACTGACCAGCAGTTAAAACGAGCTATTCCGCAACTGCAGCAGGTCAAAGGGTT
>CALZLE010000258.1 GCA_945788205.1 uncultured Desulfuromonadales bacterium | reverse complement strand
GAACAGGTGGAAAGATGTTCATCGTCATATGCTGCCTCACCTAATAAGATAGTAGGAAAAAACAGGGAGAACAGATTTCATAACAAATTTAAAGGGACAACAAAAAATGAACGATCAGAATCGCGCACAACAATTCAGTGTCTGATTTTGCGTGATTTTTTCGACCGTTAACGGTGGACTGATATAATAGCCCTGAGCGTAATCGACTCCGAGATCTGTCAGCAGATCAAATACCGCCTGATTTTCAACATATTCCGCGACAGTTTGTTTCCCCAAAGCTTTGGCGACCTCGGTAATTGCCCGAACAACAGCCTGATCTTCTTTGCTATTATCAAGTTGCGAAATGAAGCTTCCATCAACCTTGACACTCTCTGCAGGAAATTGTTTCAAATAACTGAAGGTGCTGAACCCGGTGCCGAAATCGTCCAAGGCAAAACTACAACCAACCTTGCGCAATTGCTCAATCATCCGTTGGGTCGCCGAGACATTTGCCATACTGGCACTTTCGGTCAATTCAAAGATGACACGCTGTGGTGCAACTTTCTTTTCGGCAAACAGTTTTTTAATCAAAGAAACAAGCAGCTCATCCCGAAAAGCCTGTGCGGACAGATTAATCGCGATCTGATGTAAGTTCGGATAGCGACTGAGGTGATCAATTGCACTTTCGACCACCCAATGGTCGAGCACTGCCATCTCGCCAGCCTCTTCCAGGGCAGGAATAAAAGTTCCCGGCATCACCACATCATTGTCCGGCAAATTCCAGCGGATCAAGGCTTCATAATAGGCTATCGACCCACTACTGATATGCATCACCGGCTGAAACAAAAGACAAAGATCACCGTCCTTCACTGCTTGCCGGAAGCGCCGTGCCCAATCGATACTGGCGCGCAGATTGGCACTTTCCTGATCAGCGGGATCATAAAAGTGCACCATATTGCGGCCGCGTCGTTTCGCAACGTAAAGTGCAGCATCTGCCTGCTTCAGGTAAACAGAGGCATTTTCCGCGTGGCCATCAATTTCACTAATGCCGACACTACAGCTAATTGCCAACTGCTGACTCGCGTGATTGTACTGATAGCCCTGCACCAGTTCACAGATGACATCGGCAGTCCTGCGCGCTTGTTCACGATCGCAATTGTAGATCAGTACCGCAAACTCATCCCCACCGATCCGGCACAGGACATCAGACTTACGGACTCTGGCTCTTAATAAAGAGGCAATATCCCGCAGAACAATATCGCCATGATCGTGCCCAAAGGTGTCGTTGATGACTTTAAAGTGATCGAGGTCGATATAAAGCAGCGCGTGTGATTCGCGATCACGGGCCGCAGATGCGCTCATCTGAGAAATGACATTATCGAAATAATGTCGATTATTGACCCCTGTCAAATGATCATGGGTCGCTAAAAACTCGAGCTCATCCTGAGCTTTTTTACGTTTGGAAATATCGTCAAGGCAACCGAAAAGGATCAGATCTCCACCACTCCGAGAGGCGATTGCATCGAGTTTACAAGACAGCCAGACAAGCTTCTCACTGCGAGTGAAGATCGGCAATTCAAATTCACATTGATGCAACTCACCTGACAACAGAGCGTCCACCTTTTTTAGGTAGGATGATTGTTGTAACAAATCATCATCCATCAGAAAGCTCGTTAATTTTCTTCCCAGAGACTGCGCAACAGAAAATCCGGTTAAACGCGTCCAGGCCCGACTGAGAAATTTGATCCGGCCCTGTTCGTCCAGCTCAAAAATCACCGTGCTTAAATTATCGAGTAACCGTTGGTGGTCTTCAGAAACCCGACGATAGGCCTCTGTACGATCGTGCAGCTCTTCCATACGGGCAACAAACTGGGCATTACTGACCAGATAGTCTTCCCGACAACTCGCCAGTTCACAAACTTTGCGCAGTTGCTCAGCACGATACGGTTTGCTGATAAAATCGACAGCACCTTTGATCATCAATTCTTCTGCCAACTCTATCGTGCTGTGCGCCGTCATTATAACGACTGGTTGTTCTGGATCTATTCGCAGAATTCGTTCGAGAATTTCCGGCCCGGACATTCCCGGCAACATGACATCAAGCAGTACCAAATCATGACGGCCTTCAAGCCAGGCAGCCAGTCCGGAGGTTCCATCTGACGCAACCTCAACGGTAAACTTATTGCGCAGGATTCGTTTTGCCAGCTCCGAATTGTCCTGATTGTCTTCAATAACCAATAAACGAGGGGAGAGAAGATCAGTCAATGGACCAGTCAAACAGTCGTTGACCAACCGTGGAAGTTGCTGCAGATCTTCAAAAGAAAGGAGATGGTTGATGCCGAACTCACGCGCCGTAATCCGGGTAATCCGCTCACACCAGCTTTTTGTCATCAGAATAATTGGGACGCTATTCTTACACCGATAGATTCCAGAACGAATAATCCGCGCCAGCCGCCAGCCATCAAAATCACCAATGGCAATATCCATCACCACCAGTTTAATGGCCACCGATTGTAAGATCCGGATGGCGGCCGCCCCTGACTCGGCTTCAATGACTTTGTAATGGGAAACACTCAGACATTCGCGAACTGCTTGCCGCAATGTGGCATCACCATTAACAATCAAGATTTCGGCGTCAGTCGTGTGCACGCGCAACCTCATCACAGAGTTCAGTTCAAGACTCTAAAATTATTAGTTAATTACATTACACGGAATAAGTATTTCCTTATTAACATATCTTTTCCACAACCGTCAACAAAAGACATTATCCATAACAATGGGGCTAAAATCAAAAAAAGCCAACAATATTATATTGTCAGCCCTACAAAGACAAAATGAAGAGGAGGAACTATGGTGGTGCTGAGGTGAGTGTCACACTCCGTGCTGTGGGAACTCCAGAACAAACCGACTCCCAATATTCGGCCTAGATTCAACTTGCATACTGCCTCGATGGTTCTCGGTAACAATAAAATAGCAGATGGACAAACCCAGGCCGGTCCCATCGCCAACCTTCTTAGTCGTATAAAAAGGCTCGAAAAGGCGCTTCGTCATGGAATCGTCCATCCCAATACCATTATCCTCAAGCTCAATTCTGGCCCGACGATCTTCATACTTGGTCCGCAAAACAAAACATGGCTGATAACTACAGTCTCCATTCCCAGCCCGAACCTTCTGAAGCTTTTCCTCCATAGCATAGGCACCATTCAACAAGATGTTAAAGAAAACCTGCTGAATCTGCATCGGATTACATTTGATCAGTGGTAATTTTTCGTCGTATTCCCGCTGGATATTAATCGATCGAAAATCAAACTTCCTCTTCAGGCTGAAGTTACCAGCAGCCAACTCAACCGATTTATCAATCAAATCAGCCAAATTATTGTCCACCATTGAAGAGTTATCATTCTGGCTGAAGGTCAGCATGTTATCTACCAGCTGTACGGTCCGTTTGCCGGCGTCCATAACGGCATCCAATCTGGCACTGATATCCCGACGCTGGAGGTAATCCGTCAGTGCTTTAAAATCAAGACCAGCCGCGTCAGCCGCTTCGACATTTGCTTTGGAATGTTCGGACAAACGATGAGAAACGACCTGAACATTCTGCAAT
>CALZLE010000257.1 GCA_945788205.1 uncultured Desulfuromonadales bacterium | reverse complement strand
GATCGATCAGAGGGACTTCAGGACCCATAATTCAATGTGGAGCAACTTCCGAGACGCTTGTACCAAGTTGACGCTTTCTAGCTGAAATAGCCGCCACTCGATGTGCCACAAGTCGACACTTCCAGAAATAGCATTGATTCTGCAGTACATAAAAATGCCTCAATCTGTGAAGATCGAGGTCTGAGTATTCATGCCTTAAGTTTGTCGGCTAAGCTAGGGGCGATTCAAGTGCCGGCGCGCTTGGCTTGTAATGTGCTTAGTCCGCCGCATTTCTGCCTCCTGATTTATGGATTAATTCACTTCCTCTGAGAACTTTGATCGCATCTGCGACGGTAGGTCTTGCCTCGTTAAGGTAGCGGTTTAGAAAATCTCATCAGCTATCTCATCCGTACGAAAACGTAAGGCAAGGTTGTTGATAGTTTGGCCATTCTTATTTCTTAATAAAACTGCGTATTTCTTTGCTTGTGAAGGTTCGGCTAAGTGTCAATCAGTAAACACTCACTATAACGGGCATCTAGGGTGGGATGGGTGGTGGATGGGCATTCGTTCTTGATGGTAGATATTACGCTTAATGGTAAAATAGAATAGTGTTATAAATAGAGTTGACCCGAACGTAAAGATAAGGTAGTTCTGTGCTGACTGATACGTTTTGCCCGGTGTGGGTGTGCTGTTGCGCCAAAGTTGGTAGTAGCGGGTGTATCGGTGCTTTCGTGGTGCTGCTGGTTTGAGCGTAGTTATTTAAGCTAAAGGAGGAATGATGAGTAGGACAGTGAGGTTGGTGATGGTGGCATGTCTGGTATTGGTATCGGCCGGGCCGGTGTTTGCTTCGGGCTTTGCCATAATTGAGCAGAGTGTCAGCGGATTAGGTAGTGCGTTTTCAGGTGGTGCAGCGGTTGCTGAGGATGCTACAACAATTTTTTTCAATCCGGCGGGGATTACTCTGCTTGACGGTCAACAAGTAGTTGTGGGGGCTCATGTCATTGTGCCATCCGCTAAATTTACTGCATCCTCCGCCCCGACCAATGCCGCCGGGGCCCCTATCCGCAATGCTGCAGGAGCCCCTATTTCAAGTGGTTCCTCGGCAAGTGATGCTGGTCAAGTCGGTCTGGTACCAAACTTCTACTATGCCAACAAGCTCTCGGATAGATTCTCTGTGGGGCTCGGCATTAACGCTCCCTTCGGTTTGGTGACTGAATACGACAAAACCTGGGCAGGGCGTTATCATGCCGTCGAATCTGCCGTCGCCACGATCAACATCAATCCGAATATTGCCTATCAGGTCAATGAGCAACTCAGTTTGGCGGCAGGGGTCAGCGCTCAATATATCGACGTAACTCTTTCAAGTATGGTTGATGGCGGACTGGTTAACGCCAACCTGGCCGCACTGGGGAGCCCTGCTGCCAATCTGGCGATGGCGGGAGATCCGACCAACCTTAGTAATCCCGTGAATGATATCTTTGCAGAAAATACTGCGGACGATTGGGGCTACGGCTACAACCTTGGTCTGCTCTATCAGTTCAACCAAGGGACCCGGGCCGGCTTTGCCTATCGCTCACAGATCAAACACAAGGTCTCTGGTAAGGTCACAGCCAGCGTCCCGACGTCTGTAGCAAACCTCGCTGCCGCGGGCCTGTTTTCGGAGCAGTCAATTAACGGTTCGATCACTCTGCCTGCCACTGCCTCCCTGAGTCTCTATCATCAGGTCAGCGACAGACTCGCCTTGATGGGGGATGTCAGTTGGACAGAATGGAGTACCTTCCAGGAACTGGTGATTAATTTCGAAGGGGCCGGCCTGGCCGGTAAGCCGAATTCTCCCACCACTGAAAACTGGGAAGACACTTGGCGTTACTCTATTGGCGCAACCTACAAAGCCACTGACGCGCTTATCCTGCGAGGCGGCCTAGCTTACGATGAGTCGCCGATTAAGGATGAGTACCGTACTCCGCGGATACCGGGGGCAGATCGCACTTGGATTTCAATCGGTGCCGGATATCAAGTCACCGATAGTATTGTTGTCGACTTTGCTTATGCGCACCTATTTGTCCCCAATTCTAGCATAAATAAAGTTGCGACAATTGGCTCAGAAGATGAAAGTCGTGGCACCCTCCAGGGGGAATATGAAAATCAGGTTGATATAGCCAGTGTGCAATTAAGTTATCGGTTCTAATTCACAGATTGTTCTACTGTCCCCAGCCGTTCGGCTGGGGACTTCCTTTTTAATATACATCTAGATCACTGAAAATCTTACATAAATATCGAAAATGCAAAGAAGTAGAAAAATGTTTTAAATTAAGTTGACGTGAACGTAAAGGTAATGTAAATATTGGTCAGCTTACATTGAAAAAGGTGCTGAGATGAGATCCATACCGTATCAATCAATTCCTGGGGCAATCAAAAACGTTGCGGAGAAATACGCAGCGCAGCCGGCCGTCAGCTACAAGAGGGAGGGCACCTACGTTACCTTGAGTTATGAGAACTTGTACCAGCGCGTGTTGATGGCGGCACGTGGACTGCGCAAGGCAGGTCTACAGCCCGGCGACCGGGTGGCGATCCTTTCGGAGAACCGGGCGGGCTGGGCGATTGCCGATCTTGGCACGCAGGCGGCTCGTGGCGTTACGGTGCCGATTTATGCGACCAATACCCCGGAGCAGGTCGAGTACGTGATTAACCACGCCGGCGCTGAAATTGTTTTTGTCTCGAATCGTCTGCAATACGAAAAATTGTTGGCGATTCGTGAACAAATACCCAGCGTCCGGCATGTTTTTTCGTTCGAGCGCTTTCTCGGTAAGCCGGAACTGCCGGTCTACACTCTCTATCAATTATCAGAAATTTCCCATGCGCTGACTGCAGAGGAGCAGCAGGAAATCGAAACCGATATCGCGCAGCTTGGACACGATGATCTGATTACGATCATCTATACCTCCGGCACAACAGGCGTGCCGAAAGGGGTGATGCTTACCCAGGCCAATATGCTGTTCGATGCTCATTACGGAGTCACCAAGCTAGGTGGGATGCAGAGACGGGAAACGTTACTCAGCTTTTTGCCGCTGAGTCATGTGCTGGAGCGGACCGCTGGTTATCACGCCGCATTGATGAACGGTTGCCACATCGCTTTTGCCGAGAGTGTCGAAAAGGTGGTGGAGAATATCGTTGAAGTTCGCCCGACGATGATGGTCAGTGTGCCGCGCCTGTTTGAGAAAATCTATTCACGGATTTATGAAAATGTTCATTTGATGAATCCGTTGAAACGCAGAATGTTCCACAAGGCGGTCGAAATCGGCCGGGAATATGTCTATTGCAAATACGTCCATCAGAAAAAAACCGGTCTACTCGGCGTCAAGTATCGGCTGGCTGACCGCATAGTCTTCAAGAAAATCCGTGCCCGTTTCGGAGGCCGGCTGCGGTTGTGCATTTCCGGCGGTGCGCCTTTGGACAAGACGATCAACGAATTCATGTGGATTATCGGTATTCCGACCTGTGAGGGCTACGGTCTGACCGAAACCAGCCCGGCAGCGACCTTGAACAGCTTTCAGAATATTCGGTTCGGTTCGGTCGGTCGTCCGCTGGAGCAGACTGAGGCCAAACTGGCCGCCGACGGTGAATTACTGCTCAAGGGGCCGCAGGTGATGCAGGGGTATTACCAGAACTCCGAAGCCACGGCAGATGTGTTGCAGGATGGATGGTTAAGTACTGGAGATATCGCCAGGATTGATGATGAGGGTTACATCTATATCGTCGATCGCAAAAAAGAGATTATCGTCACCGCCGGGGGCAAAAATATTGCGCCCCATCCGATCGAAAACGAACTCAAACTCGACAAGTACATTTCCCAGGCCTTTGTTTTTGGCGATCGCCAGCCCTATCTGGTTGCTTTGGTCACGCCGAACTTGGAACGTTTGATCGAGTTCGCCCACCATGAGAATCTGAATTATTTTGATCTGGAAGATCTGGTCACCAACGACAAGGTGCGCGAGCTTTTCAAGGAGCGGATTGCGGCGGTGAACGCCAAGCTACCGCCGTATGAAACAATCAAGAAATTTGTCATTTTACCCCGCGAGTTCTCGGTGGAGGGGGGGGAGTTGACGCCGACCCTGAAACTCAAACGGAAAGTTATTGTTGAAAAGTACTATGAGAAGATCGATTCGCTCTATCAAGCCGATGGCAACAGCTTCGGCAATCAGGACAAAAGTGAACATGGAGGAAAAGCATGAAACAGATTAACCGAGCGGCCGTCCTCGGCGCAGGGGTAATGGGTGCGACCATTGCCGCCCATCTGGCCAATGCAGGCCTTGACGTATTACTGCTGGATATCGTCCCCAGAGAGTTGAATGCTGAAGAAACAGCGGCGGGACTGACGCTGGAAAGTCCGCAAGTGCGTAACCGGATAGCCGCTGCTGGTCTGGAAGCTGTCGTCAAGATGAAGCCCGCGGCGTTCCATTTAAAAGAATACGCCCGGCAGATCGAGGTCGGTAATTTCGAGGATGATGCGGCAAAGTTGCGTGAGTGCGATTGGGTTGTCGAGGTCGTCATTGAAAATATGGAGATCAAAAAACGCTTGTTCAGCGAGACGATTACGCCAAACCTGGCCGAGGGTGCCATCCTGTCGACCAATACCAGTGGGCTGTCGGTCAATGAAATGGCCAAAGCGCTGCCACCCGCAGTGCGGAAGAATTTCCTCGTTACCCATTTCTTTAATCCCCCGCGCTATATGCGTCTGCTGGAAGTGGTCGGTTGCAGCGAAACCGACCCGGCTTTGGTTACCGGGATGGCAGATTTTCTTTCTCGGCGGCTTGGCAAGGGGATTGTTTACGCCAAGGACACGCCGAACTTTATCGCCAACCGGATCGGCGTCTATGCCATGTACAACGGCATGCAACACATGGTCGACATGGGTCTGAGTGTCGAGGAAGTTGATGCCGTGGCTGGTCCGGCGACCGCCCGGCCGAAGAGTGCGGTCTTCAGGACCGCCGATCTGGTCGGCATCGATACCCTGGCGCATGTCGGTAATAATTCCTATGAACTGCTGGTCGATGATGAGGAACGCGAGATCTTCAAGGTCCCGGAGTATGTAACCAAGATGGTTGCGGCCGGCCGGCTAGGCAATAAAACCAAGCAAGGCTTTTACCTGAAAGAGAAGACCGCAGAAGGCCGCAAAATTTCCTACCTCGATTATACGAATGGGGAATACAAACCGGCGACCCGGCCGAAGTTCGCTTCGGTTGAAGCGGTTAAGCAGGTGGATGATCCAGCGCAGCGCCTGAAGATGGTGGTCAGCGGACAGGACAAGGCGGCCGAATTTGCCTGGCGCACCCTGCGTGATTCTTTGATCTATACGGTCAAACGGATTCCAGAAATCGCAGATGATGTCGTCAATGTCGACAACGCCATGAAGTGGGGTTTCAACTGGGAACTCGGACCCTTCGAAATGCTCGATGCCCTCGGCGTTGATGCGTTCGTCAAACGTGCCGAGCAGGACGGTGTTGCCGTCCCGGAAGTGCTGAAAACCGTTGAGCGATTTTACAAGTTCGAGAATGGCAAAAAGCAGCATTTCGACCTGCTCACTGGCGAGTACCGGGCGATTGAGCCGGTTGCTGGAGAGGTTAATCTGCATATTCTCAAAAAAGCTGGCAGCGTGATTGAAAAGAATGCCAACTGTTCGATCATCGATCTTGGTGATGGTGTTTTCGGTTTCGAATTCCATTCGAAGATGAATGCCATCACCGGCGACATTCTGTCGATGACCCACAAGGCGGTCCAGCGGGCCGAACAGGAAGGTGTCGGCCTGGTGGTCGGCAATCAGGGGACTAACTTTTCGGTCGGTGCCAACCTGATGATGATGGCCGTTGCACTGGCTGAAGGTGCTTTCGAGGATATCGATATGGCAGTGCGGGCGTTCCAGAAAGCGACCATGGCGCTGAAGTACGCCAAGGTGCCGGTGGTGGCCGCTCCCTTCAATATGACCCTTGGTGGCGGTTGCGAATTCAGCCTGCATGCCGATGCGATCAATGCTTACGCCGAAACCTATATGGGGCTGGTGGAGATCGGCGTCGGACTGCTGCCGGCTGGCGGCGGAACCAAGGAGATGTGCCTGCGGGCAGTCAAACTGGCCAAGCAGTACGATACCGACGTTTCGCCCTTTATCTTCAAGAATTTCCAGAATATCGGCATGGCCAAGGTGTCGATGTCAGCGGCGGAGATGCGCGGCCTCGGCTTTATGCGGGAAGGCGATTCGATCACCATGAATTTCGATCGGTTGATTGCCGATGCCAAGCAGAAGGTCCTGGCGCTGGCGAGTAACTATCGTCCCGGCAGTCCGGAAGAGGCGATTCCGGCGCCAGGGCGCAGCGTCGCGGCAAGTATCAAGAGTCAGCTGTGGAATATGGCGCAGGGCGGTTTTGCTACCGAGTATGAAGCCGTTATGGGCGGCGTTATTGCTGATGCCATCTGCGGCGGCGACGTGCCGGCAGGTACCCTGATCAGTGAACAGTATCTGCTCAATCTCGAACGCGAGGGATTTCTCAAGCTGTGCGGCAATAAAAAGACTGCCGAACGGATTCAGCACATGCTGAAAAAGGGCAAGCCCCTGCGCAACTAACACAACGAACACAGCGGGTGGTTTTCGAACCGCCCTTGTAAAGGACATAGTGGAGGTATCATGAAGTCAGCATACATTCTAGCAGCCTATCGAACCCCCGGCTGCCGCGCGAAAAAAGGCAAGTTTAAAGATATGCGCCCCGACGATCTGGCCGCCGTGGCGATTGCCGGGTTGGTCGAACGTGCCGGGATCGATCCCGTCGAAATCGACGATGTGATTATCGGTTGTGCGTTTCCGGAGGGCGAGCAGGGGATGAACTTCGCGCGCACCGCGGCGATGAAGGCCGGTCTGCCTTTCCCGGTCCCGGCGCAAACGGTTAATAGATTTTGCTCTTCAGGAATTCAGACTATTGCCAGCGCCGCCGAGCGGATTATGGCCGGTTTTGCCGACTGTATTGTCGCTGGCGGTGCCGAGTCGATGTCGATGGTGCCAATGGGTGGTAACAAGTACAGCGCCAACCCGTCACTGGTGACCGAGTGGCCGGAAAGCTATGCCTCGATGGGCATCACCGCTGAACTAGTGGCGGCTAAATACGCCATCAGTCGCGAGGATCAGGACGCTTTCGCGCTGGCTAGTCATCAGAAAGCCGCCGCCGCGATAGCAGCCGGCCGCTTTGGCGATGAGATCATTCCGGTTGATACCGAACAGGTCGCGCTCGACAACAACAAGCTGAAAAAACAGTGTGAGACCGTAACGATTGATGACGGTGTTCGAGGTGATACGACACTGGCGGGGTTGGCCAAACTAAAACCAGCGTTTAAGGTTGGCGGCAGCGTCACCGCCGGGAATTCCTCGCAGATGACCGATGGCGCGGCAGCGGTACTGGTGGTGTCGGAGGAGTACCTGAAAAAACTCGCCATCAACCCGATTGCCCGTTTCCTCTCGTTCGCGGTCAAGGGCGTCCCGCCTGAAATCATGGGCATCGGCCCGGTTGCAGCGATCCCAGCGGCGCTGAAAATGGCTGGTCTTAAGCAGGGCGATATCGGTCTGGTCGAGCTGAACGAAGCGTTCGCCGCACAATCGCTGGCGGTGGTTCGCGAACTCGACCTGAATCCGGAGATCGTCAACGTCAATGGCGGAGCGATCGCGCTCGGTCATCCGCTCGGCTGCACCGGCGCAAAACTGTCGGCGAGCTTGCTGGCGGAGATGGATCGCCGGAATGCCAAGTACGGCATGGTATCGATGTGCATCGGCGGCGGTATGGGCGCGGCCGGAATTTTCGAGAAACTTTAAAAATCATCGCATTCTGGAAGATGTTCCGCAGGAATGGCGACAAGGAGAAATTAGATGAAAATGGACAGAACAATTCTAAGAGGAGGCGAATACCTGGTCACGGATGTAGCATGTGAGGAGGTCTTTACACCGGAGGACTTCACCGACGAGCAGCGGCAGATTGCCGAGACGACCGAGCAATTCGTAGAAAACGAGATCTTTCCGCATCTCGAAGAAATTGACAATCAAAATTTCGATCTGGTCGTCGAGGGGATGCAAAAGTGCGGCGAGCTAGGCCTGCTGATGATCGATGCTCCGGAAGAATACGGCGGTCTCGACCTCGACAAGGCAACCAGCATGCTGGTCGGCGAAAAGATCGCACCGAGCGGTTCCTTCTCCGTCGCCTACGCCGCCCACAGTGGTATCGGAACCTTGCCGCTGGTCTATTACGGTACGCCGGCGCAAAAAGAGCAGTACCTGGAAAAGATCATTTCCGGCGAGTGGATCGCCGCCTATTGCCTGACCGAGCCGGGCTCCGGCAGCGACGCCCTCGGCGCCAGCGCCACGGCGACCCTGTCCGATGACGGCAAGTATTATCTGCTCAACGGGACCAAGCAGTTCATCACCAACGGTGCCTTTTCACAGTTCTATACCGTCTTCGCCAAGATCGACAAGGAACATTTCACCGCCTTTCTGGTCGAGCGCGATTTCGAAGGTTTGGCGGTCGGTGCCGAGGAGAAGAAGCTCGGCATCAAGGGCTCCTCGACCACGCAAATTATCCTCGACAACTGCAGAGTCCCGGTTGAAAACGTGCTTGGTGAGATCGGCAAAGGCCACAAGATCGCCTTTAATGTGTTGAACGTCGGCCGCTTCAAGCTCGGCGCCGGGGTGACCGGTGCGGCGAAGATGGCGCTGAACGAAGGGGTCAAATACGCCAACGAGCGTAAGCAGTTCGGTAAATCGATCGGTTCATTCGGCGCCATTCAGGAGAAGATCGCCGACCTGAGCGCCGAAATCTTTGCCGCCGAATCGCTGGTTTACCGGCTGGCCGGTCTGCTTGATACCAAACTGGCGACCATCGAAAAAGGGATCGACAACTATTATGAAGAATACCTGAAGGGGATTGAAGAATACGCACCGGAATGTGCGATCTCAAAAGTCTACTGCAGCGATGTCTTGGCCCACACCGTCGATGAAGTCTTGCAGATCCATGGAGGCTACGGATTTGTCAGCGAATATCCGGCGGAGCGTTTCTATCGCGATGAGCGG
This sequence comes from uncultured Desulfuromonadales bacterium, assembly GCA_945788205.1. GTDB lineage: Bacteria > Desulfobacterota > Desulfuromonadia > Desulfuromonadales > Geopsychrobacteraceae > Malonomonas. The sequence goes on along the minus strand of CALZLE010000257.1, from coordinate 4,955 downwards.
ATCAACCGGATTTTCGAAGGCACCAATGAGATTAACCGGCTGCTGATTCCGGGCATGATCCTGCGCAAATCGATGAAGGGCGAACTGCCGTTGCAGCAGGAAGCGATGAAGGCCTTCGAAGCACTGATGACGCCATCCTTCGAAGAGATTGACGACAGCATCCCGTTTGCCCGGGAGAAGGCGCTGCTGAAAAATTTGAAAACCCTGTTTCTAATTCTTGCCGGCGCCGGGGTGCAGAAGTTCATGGATAAGATTGCCGATGAGCAGGAAGTTCTGCTCGCCGCGGCCGATATCTCGATTCAGATCTTCGCCCTTGAAAGCGCGGTGCTGCGGGCCGAGAAAATCTCTGCAGCCGTTAGCGAGTCGAAGCGCGAATTACTGCTGGCGGCGGTCAAGGTCTGCGCCTTCAACGCCACAGAGGTGGTCGGAACGGCTGCGAAAAAGGGCGCATTCTACATCGAGGAAGGCGATACGCTGACCATGATCCTCAGCGGCGTCCGACGCTTCGCCAAGTACGATGCGACCGGTATGCTGCAGGCCAAACGAACCTTGGCGAACGCGGCGCTCGAAAGCGAAAAATACTTGTTTTAATAGCTGAGACGGGCGATCTCTTGGGTCGCCCGTCACCCAGGTGCAGACGATGCGGCAGCATACGGTTCCAACGCCATACGTGGTTGGCGAAGTTCATATCTATACCACCGAGGTGGAGGGTGAACTGATCCTCTTTGACACCGGCCCTCCCACCGCGGCTGCCATGGCCTGTCTCAAGGACCAGGTCGATCTGGACCGGCTCCGGCATGTCTTCATCACCCATTGTCATGTTGATCACTACGGCCTGGCCGATTATCTGAGCAGAAATACCAGCGCCGAGATCTACCTGCCACATAAGGATGCTGTCAAGATCAAGCACCACCACAAGCGTCTGCAGGGAATCGAGGGGCTGCTGCAGGAAATGGGCTTCGACGCTCGCTATGTTGAGCGGTTTCGACAGGCAGTGGACAATGCGGGCGTCTTCCCGAACTTTCCGCAGCGCTACCAAGTGGTTGAGGAAACCGCTACGTTAGAGCGGTTAGGTCTTACCTTTGTGAACTGTCCCGGTCATTCGCAGAGTGATCTCGTCTACCTCGGCGGCGATTGGGCCATCACTGGTGATACCCTGCTGCGGGGCATTTTTCAGGCCCCGCTGCTCGACCTCGATCTCGACACTTTTTCCGGACGCTTTGATAACTACGGTGCTTACTGCACCAGCCTGTGCCGGATGGCAAAGCTGCGCGGTCGACGTATCCTGCCCGGGCATCGTCAGGATGTCGAGAGTCTGGATGCGGCGATCCTGTTCTACGTTGACAAGCTTCTGGAGCGGGCCGGGCGCATCAAAAAATATGCACTTGAGGATGACATCAGTGCCATTGTCCGCCAGCTTTTCGGACCTGCCAGGGACGATCTGTTTCACGTATATCTGAAGGTTTCGGAGATTGTTTTTATGCGGGATTTTCTCGACAGACCGCACCGCCTGCGCGAAGCCCTGACCCATCTCGGCCTCTTCGACGGAGTCGCCGAGCAATTCAAGACATTGACGGCGCAGTAAACAGCAACATGTGACTGTCATTGTCGACCGGACGGAGAAACGAAATGAGCGATCTTCTCTTTGAGCCGATAGCGATCGGTACCCTGAATATCAAGAACCGCATCTATATGCCGGCGATGCACCTGAACATGTGCCGCAATTACCAGGTGACCGAGCAGCTGCTCGACTTCTACGCCGAACGTGCCCGGGGCGGGGCGGGGATGATCAGTGTCGGTTACGCAGCGATCGATGAACTGGCGGCCAATCCGATGCATATCGGTGCCCACGATGATAAATTTATTCCCGGCCTGACTCGTCTGGCGAACACCATCAAAGAGAATGGTGCACGCTGCGCTGTACAGCTCAACCACGCCGGTCGCTACAATCATTCGATGTTGCTCGGCGGGAAACAACCGGTCGGGCCCTCACCGATTCCGTCACGGCTGACTGGCGAAACACCGCATGAGCTGAGCGTCGCTGAGATAACCGCAACTATCGGCAGTTTTGCGGCGGCGGCGGCACGGGTTAAACAGTCCGGTTTTGATGCGGTGGAAATCCTCTGCGGTACCGGCTACCTGATCAGCGCCTTCCTTTCCCCGGCGACCAATCAGCGCAGCGATGACTATGGCGGCTCAGTCGAAAACCGGATGCGTTTCGGGCTGGAGGTGCTGCAAGCGGTGCGTGCGGCGGTCGGGCCGCAATTCCCGATCATCATCCGGGTCAACGGCAACGATTTCATGCCGAACGGCATCGGTCGTGAATTGATGAGCACCTTCGTTCAGCAGCTGGAGCAGGCTGGCACAGACGCCTTCTGCGTCAATGTCGGTTGGCACGAATCGCGCGTACCGCAGATTCAGACCAAGGTGCCGCGCGGTGTTTATGCCTACTTGGCGCGCGGGATGCGCGAATCGGTCGCGGTGCCGGTGATAGCCAGTCATCGGATCAACGATCCGCAGGTCGCCCGGGAGTTGTTAGCTGACGGCAGCTGCGACATGGTTGCCATGGGGCGGGCGCTGATCGCCGACCCGTATCTGCCGGATAAAGCCCACTGCGGCAAAGAGCTGGAGATCGTCCACTGTGTCGGTTGTGCCCAGGGCTGCTTCGATCATCTGTTTGAAATGCGTGCGGTTGAGTGTCTGTGTAATCCGCGCGCCGGCCATGAAAACAAAGATCAACTGGAAATTGCCGAAACGGTGCAGCGGGTGCTGGTGATCGGCGGCGGACCCGGCGGCATGAGTGCGGCTCTTTCTGCCTGCGAGCGCGGGCATCAAGTGCTGCTGGTCGAGCAGGCGGACAAACTCGGCGGTCAACTGTTTCTGGCCGGTGCCCCTCCCGGACGGGACGAGTTTGTCCAATTGGCTGTAGATCTGGCGCATCAGGTGCAAAACTCGCAAGTCGAACTGTTGCTTGATACCCATGCCGATATGGCACTGATCGATCGTTTGCAGCCGGATGTTGTCATCATAGCAACCGGCGGGACTGCAGCTGCGCCACCGATTCCCGGAGCGGACCTGCCGCACGTGGTCCAGGCCTGGGATGTGCTCTCCGGAAAAGTTGAAGTCGGCCAGAATGTGGTGATTATCGGCGGCGGTGCGGTCGGAGTTGAAACCGCACTGGAGTTGGCTGAGCAGGGAACCCTGCCGGCCGACACCTTGAAATTCCTGTTGGTGCACGGAGCGGCCGATATAGATGAACTCAGGACCATGGCGACCCGTGGCACCCGCAAGATTGTGTTGCTGGAGATGCTCGGCAAGCTCGGCGCCAATTTCGGCAAAACCACCCGCTGGGTGATGCTCGACGACCTCAAGCGCTACCGCGTTGATGCCATGACTGAGGCGAAGGCGCTGGAGATTTCCAGCGATTCGGTCAAGGTCGAACGTGCCGGAGATGAAGTGATCTTTGCGGCCGACACAGTGGTGCTGGCCGCCGGGACCCTCTCATGCAACCCGCTAAAGGCAGAACTTGACGAGAAGGGCATCAGCTGTCACCTCATCGGCGATGCTCAGCGCCCGGCGATGGTCTTCGATGCCGTCCACCAGGGGTACGCTATTGGAAAAAAACTTTAATCAGGCCATCGGCACCAGTCGTCGCTGTCCATGCCCTTGTGTCAATTAATAACCTTTGTTCCCAAACGGGAGATTTGCTTGGGAACAATTTTAGGAGATTGCAATGATGACTCTCGCTGATAGCGATACTTTGATCGACATCGTCAGTAGCGGGGGCGTGCTGCGGATCGGGATTAATCGTCCGGACAAGCTCAACGCCATCAATCGCCAGATGTACAGTGAAATGGCCACGGCTCTTCAGAGGGCGGAACAGGACGATACCATCCGCGTGGTGCTGATTCACGGCAGCGCCGACTGCTTTACCAGCGGCAACGATCTGCGCGATTTTGCACTGGACCCGCCGACCGGTGAGGACAGCCCGGTTTTCACCTTTCTGGCCGCGATAAGTCAGGCGAGCAAACCGCTGATCGCAGCGGTCACCGGCCCGGCGATCGGCATCGGGACAACCATGCTGCTGCACTGTGACCTGGTCTATGCTGGCGAGACCGCCCAGTTTCAGACGCCTTTTGTCAATCTCGGCCTCTGCCCGGAAGCGGCCTCCAGTCTGCTGCTGCCACAGCTGGCTGGCTATCAGCGCGCCGCCGAGATGTTGCTGCTCGGGCAGCCATTCAGTGCTGACCGGGCCTATGAGACCGGACTGGTGAACGCAATCTACCCTGGCAACAAGGTATTTCCGCACGCTCTGGCGCAGGCGCAGCTGATGGCCAAACAGCCGCCGGCAGCAGTGCGCTTGGCAAAAAAGTTGCTGAAGAAAAACAGCGCGGCGGCGGTTCCGGAAGTGATGGCGGAAGAGGGGCGGCGCTTTGTCGAGCGGCTCTCTTCACTGGAAGCGGCGGAAGCTCTGGGGGCGTATTTCGAGAATCGTGTCGCGGATTTTTCGGCTTTCAGTTGAGCTGATATTTCGGGCTAGGCCGGTCTGTGCTTTTCCCGGTCCGGCCAGGTCCATCTGACCAAACGGCGAGTGGTCATCTTTTCCAGGGAGCAAGAGCATGTTGCTGTTCAATCCAAAAGACTATCAGCGAGAGCACACCGATGAGCGGTCGCGGCAGATCGTCGAAAAGACGATCGCTTTTTTTGAAAGCAAGGGGCTGCAGCGGATCAAAGAGGATGATCAGGCGATGGTCTGGTACGAGGACTTTCTTGATTTCATCAAGGATGAACAGATCTTCGCCACCCTGTTGACCCCGGAAGAATATGGTGAGGGGGATGCGCGCTGGAACATGTGGCGGATCAGCGAGTACAACGAGGTGCTCGGCTTTTACGGCCTCTGTTACTGGTATGTCTGGCAGGTGACCATCCTCGGACTCGGGCCGATCTGGATGGGT
>CALZLE010000256.1 GCA_945788205.1 uncultured Desulfuromonadales bacterium | reverse complement strand
GTCTGGCACCAAAACCGAGAAACAGAGTGCCGGTTGCCCAGCGCAGCCATTTTTGCGTTTGTCCCGAGCCCTTCAACCGGCGGGAAATTTCGGCGGAAAAGAAAATTAAGAAGGTGTGAACCAGCCCTGCCACCAATGCGTGAGCGGCTCCTAGTAGAGCTAATTGCAGCTCCGGCCTGGAACTGTCGGGAGAGACAAACTGCGGCAGCAGGGCGATCATCAGCAAAAATATTTTCGGGTTGAAGAGGCTGACGAAAATTCCGTTGAAGAAGATCTTTTTCAGGGGACGGTGAGATTTGTTTGCTGTTGTCGTCTCGAGTAATGAGCTGCCGCGAAAGTTACGCCAGGCCAGATAGCACAAATAGAATACGCCGAGAAATTTAAGGCTGTGAAAGGTCGCGGCCGAGTGCTGTAGCAGCAGAGACAGGCCGAACCCGGTTGCCAGGGCATGGCAGAGGATGCCGGTTGAATTCCCCAGATTACCAACCATTCCCGCCCGGCGTCCCTGCAAAAGGGTCGTCGAGATCGTGTAGAGCCAGCTCGGCCCGGGTGAAATGGCGATTAACAGGCTGACGGATAAAAATGCCAGGACAGTCGTCAGGTTGAACATACTCGTATCCAATACTTTACGTTCTTGGCGAAGGAAAAGATTGCTTTAGCTCGGGGACCTCGCCAACTCCGGCGATTTCCCCAAGCTCAGAATTAAAAGCGGAAAAAAGCGCCGGCAAAAGGGCCGGAAAAATCGGTTTCGATAAAAATGTCCGACTCGTCGATTTTCAGCTCAAAGTGACGGTAGCCGCCATAGATTCCGAGGGTCGGGACGGGGGAAAACTCGATTTGCGCTTCGGCATCGACAAAGTGATTTTCGTCATATTCCAGGTAGCCGATACGGCCGGTCAGGCTGATAAAGTCGGCCAAGCCGACGCGCGCCCGCGCACCGATCGTCGGAATCGGAGCCGTCACCGTTTCTGTTTCAACAAACCCGAGAGTCTGGTCTTCGAAACTGACTTCGGCATCTGCAACTTTAACCGCGACTTCAATGCCAAGCTGGATGCGACTTGGAAGGTCGTCCATATTGAGGAAATAGTAGGTGTAGCCGATATCGTAAAGATCGATAGACATCTCACTTTTTACCGAGTCATTGACATTGAACGTCTGGCCATTAAAGGTTCCTGCAACTGACAAGGTGCCGGTACCGGAAAACTCGATCGGCAAATAGTTTAACGAAAGGCGCGAATTTCCTAACAGCAGAGCGATTTCGGCAGTGAAATTGTCGCTGTCGTCTAAATCAAGATCGCGGTCCATATCGACTTTCTGACCGACACCGTCAACAGTTCCAGCGATGGAGCCGTCCGGGCTGAGCAGCTGATAGCCCATTTTTAGTGTGAACAGCTCGTCGGCGAAAGCCGTATTGACGGCGAGAAAAACTGCGAGCAGTGGGATAATAACTTTCCATTTTTTCGACATAATTTTCTCCATTCTGTAAGTTTATAAATGCTGCTTAGAGTAGCAGCTTTCCCGAGCGTTTGCGACCATTTCAGACGCTTATTGTTATTTTAAATCGATCTGAGTTTCAGCAGAGTTCTTTATGGTCTGTTAAGATTTGTGAACGATTCTTCAAGTTTTTTTGCGGAGCAACAAATGTCGAGAGAACAGCGTACCGTGCTGATTGTAGAGGATGATCGCAACACGGCCAATCTGGTCGCCACCTACCTGCAACGTGAAGGGTTTGTCACGCTGCAGGAGCATGACGGCGAAGCAGGGTTGCAGGCCGCACGAATTGAACAGCCGAACCTGGTGGTTCTCGATTTGATGTTGCCAAAAATCGATGGCCTGGAAATATGCCGCAGACTCCGAGCTGAATCGCAGGTCCCGATCCTGATGCTGACTGCCCGCGAAGAAGAGATCGACCGGGTGCTCGGATTTTCTCTCGGCGCCGACGATTATGTCGTCAAGCCGTTCAGCCCGCGAGAGCTGGTTGAACGCGTGAAGGCGATTTTGCGGCGGGCACAACCGCTACCAGAGAGCAACAGCGTGATTCTGCAGCATGGCAGTTTGCAGCTTGATCCGGGAAAACACAAGGTGACCCGCGACCAGCAGCCGATTAACTTGACCAGCTCGGAGTATAAACTGCTTTATACTCTGATGGCCTCACCGGGACGGGTTTTCAGTCGCGGGGAGCTGCTGCGTGATTTTTATCAACATGAAGAAGCCGTGGTTGAGCGGGTGATCGATGTGCATATCAACAAACTGCGCCAGAAGCTTGAGCCCGACCCGGCCCATCCGGTGTTTATCGAAACAGTGCGTGGTTTCGGCTATCGTTTTGCCGAGGTGGAAAAGTGATAAAGAAACGTCTGCTCTGGAAATTGCTGCTCAATATCATTCCGGTGATCGGGGTCACGATTCTGGTCGTCTGGCTGGCGATCGACAAGCTGGCGGCGACCTATTTCATGCGATTGATGGAGAATTATTCCATTGCCCCGCACGATAGCCACCAGATGTTCATCGAAGCGGTCCACCGATATCTGCTTTGGGCGGCTCTGGCGGCATTGGCGTTGGCACTGTTGCTCAGCTTTTTAATGACCCGTCGCGTGTTGCGCCCCCTTTCACAGATGACACAGATTTCGCAGGAACTGGCAGCGGGCAATTTCAATAACCGGGTGGAAGTGGTCTCTGTGGACGAGGTTGGTCAATTAGGGCTGGCTTTCAATCGGATGGCGGAGAGTCTGGAACAGTTGGAGCAGCTGCGTAAAAACATGGTCACCGATGTTGCGCATGAACTGCGGACACCCTTGACCAATCTGCGGGGTTATCTGGAAGGCTTGAGTGACGAGGTGGTGCCGCCGTCACGAGAGACTTTTCAGATGCTGGAAAGTGAGATTCTGCGCTTGGTGCATCTGGTCGATGATTTGCAACAGTTGACGAAGGCAGAGGCGGCTCAGGCATTCCTTCAGCGCAGCGAACTCTCCGTTGTCTCTCTGGTTGAACAGTTGCGCGCTCTGTTTGAGCGACGTTTTCAGGCCAAGGGGATCGATCTGCAGGTGGCCATCGAACCGGCCAATTTAACGGTCAATGCGGATCTCGATAAACTGTTGCAGGCGCTCCGTAATCTGCTGGAAAATGCTTGGCGCTACAGTCCTGCTGGCGGCCGAGTGATTGTCACTGGCCGGCAATTGAAGGCGGCCGTTGAAATTTCTATTATCAACAGCGGTGACGGAATTTCCGAGAACGATCTGCCATTTATCTTCGAACGATTTTTCCGCGCTGACCGGTCCCGATCACGGGAGCAGGGTGGTGCCGGGATCGGTCTGTCGATCGTCAAACAGCTGATCGAAGCGCACGGTGGTTGCGTCGGCGCTGAAAGTGGCGATGATCAAACTCGTATCTGGCTACAGTTACCCGCTGTAGACTGATCAAATTCTTCGGCTAAAAAATCTTTACCCAATCTTTAAACAGCCTTGATCTCACCTTTATCTTCCTTTGCTAGGATAGCAGTCAGCTCACAGAGTTTGTTGCGGACAACGTTGTGATCCGGCACTGCTCTAGAATCCATTTTTATGGAAGTGATACAATGGGAAAAAGTGCTGAATAAAGGGAGTCTCGCTATGAAAACTATCAAAATACTAGCTCTGATCGCGGGAGTTTTTGGCTTGTTTTGGCTGACCTCAAGCGGAATGGCCGGCAGTGATGAAATGATGCCGAAGACCACAGGGAAGATCAAAGTATATTCCGTTGAAGAAGGCGGCTATATCCACAGTGATCGGGTGACGAAAAGCGAAGCGGACTGGAAGCGGCTGCTGACTGATGAGCAGTACCATATCCTGCGGCAGCAGGGGACCGAGCGTGCCTTTACGGGTAAGTATTGGGATAACAAGAAACATGGGGTTTATCGCTGTGCCGGTTGCGGTCTGGACCTTTATCATTCCGATACGAAGTATAAATCTGGGACCGGTTGGCCAAGTTATTATCAGGCTGTGGCCGAGGAGAATGTTTCAACCCAGGCCGATAACAGTTTCTTTATGACCCGCAACGAATTGATCTGCTCACGCTGTGGCGGCCACCTTGGACACGTGTTTGATGATGGCCCTGCTCCAACCGGGAAGCGCCATTGCATTAATTCGGAGTCTTTGATTTTTCACGAACTGCCTGAGTAAGCCAAAAGGATTTATTTATGATAAAGCGATTACCACTCTTACTATTACTGGCCGCTCTGTTGTTGGTTGGTGCTTTGCTGACAGTGTTGGAAAAAGAGCCGCTGGCAGCAGAAAAGGCCATGTCTGATGAGAATGGGTCAGGTCGAGCCATTTTAGCCGGGGGCTGTTTCTGGTGCATGGAATCCCCGTTTGAAAAGATCCCCGGGGTTATTTCGGTCGTGTCTGGATACACCGGTGGCAAAGAAATGAATCCGAGTTACAAGGACGTCTCTGCTGGTGCTACTGGCCACACAGAAGCTGTCGAAGTCCTGTTTGATCCGGAGAAGGTCGACTACGCACAACTTCTGGAGGTTTTCTGGATGCAGATTGACCCCACCGATGCCGGAGGTCAGTTTGTCGATCGCGGCAGCCAGTATCGCAGCGGGATCTATCCGCTCGATGCGGAACAGCAGCGCTTGGCGGAAGCGTCTAAACAGGCTTTGGCTGATTCTGGACGGTTTAACCAGCCGATTGTCACCGAAATTGTTCCAGCCGGGACATTTTATCCGGCTGAAGATTACCATCAGGACTACTACAAGAAAAATCCGATACGTTACAAATATTACCGGTATGGCTCCGGCAGGGATCGTTTTCTCGAACAGGCCTGGGGAGAAGATCACAAGGAGTAATAGCGACCGGTTCTTATAGATTTTTATTACTGCGCGCGCAAATTGCCAGAAGGGAAAAGAACCCCCTGCTTAGCAGGGCTAACCGATATTTACAGGAGGACTAAATGAAGAATATAAAGATGATTCTTGCCATCTGTATGGCACTACTTCTCTGTCTGTTGACTTTCGGAACGGCACTGGCGGATCGTGATAGAGGGAAAACCTACAGTGTGACAATCACCAATCTGACCAAAAAACAGGTCATCACCCCACCGCTGGTGATCAGTCACGCCAGTAGCTACAATTTGTTCATGATCGGTCAGCCGGCCGGTGAAGGGTTGGTTGCTATTGCTGAAGGGGGTGACACCTCAACTCTGGCGGCGATGCTTGGAACCCGTGACGATATTGTCGATTACCAGATGGGTGGCGGACCAATTTTACCCGGTCACTCAATGACCATCATGGTGAAAGGCAAAAGCAGGCATAATCAACTGAGTGTGGTCGGTATGCTGGCCTCAACCAACGACGCCTTTGTCGCGGTAAAAGGAGTCTCTCTGCCTGCTTGGTGGATGAAGACAAAAAACGCATTGGCCTATGACGCTGGCAGCGAAGCCAATACCGAGCTGTGTAGCGATCTGCCCGGCCCGCCCTGTGCCGGAGATAGTGGTAATGAGCGAGTTACTGAAGGTGCTGAGGGCTTTGTCCATGTTCACAATGGTATCCATGGCGTGGGTGATTTGAGCGAAGCAAATATGGATTGGCACAATCCGGCTGCCAAAATTGTGATCAAAAGAATGAAACATTAGACGTCTTTTGGCTCAGAGAGCCTGACGATCAAAAAGAGCAGGTTTCCGGTGTGGGATCTGCTCTTTTTTTGTTTTGAGGCGACGAATGGTTTGAGAGTGTCAAAATTGTATATTTCAAGCATTTGAAGCCGGGTTGGGTTTCTTCCCTGGTGATGTTCCCTTGATTGCGCTCCCTTAGTGACTCTCTTGAGTTTAATCCCTACTTCTCGTACAATCCCTTTGATTGTTATTGATTATAAACAGGCATGATTTGAGGGGCTCGGTCTAATACCTGTTGCTGTTCTCTCTCAGCGTAGCGGATCAAGCAACACAAGGCTCCGTGGTGTCTCTGTGAAGTTTTTTTAAATACTTGGAGGGGAAGTTTTATGAAGAAGTTTCTTGTTCTGTTGGTTTTGTCGTTTTTCGTCTGTGTCCCAGCCTTCGCTCAAGGTCCTGCCGTGTCTGCTGTCAACGGTAAGCTTGATGTAATGGGCGGTAGCCTTGATGGTGAAGATGCCGTTGTTGGTTCAGGTAGTTTATCTGTTCCGCTGGGTGAGCTGTTCGGTCTGCAGATTGATGGTGCTTATGGTGAGGTCGATGATGATGACCTGCTGGGAGGTGCTGCTCACCTGTTTATGCGTGATCCCGAGCTGTACCTTTTAGGTGTGACCGGTGTCTATGCCGAGTTGGAAGATATTCAGATTGAACGTTATGGCCTTGAAGCTGAAGTCTATATGGGGATGTTCTCTGTTGCCGCTAACGGCGGTCAGCAGACCGGTGATGTTGATGATACTGCTTTCGGCAGTCTCGATCTTCGTTACTACCCGATGGAAAACCTGATGGTTGAAGTTGGTGGCAGCATTGCTGATAACGATGATGGCAAGGTCCACATCGGCACCGAGTATCTTGCAAAGTGCGGTTTATCCATATTTGTTGATCTTGCAACTGGTGAGAACGATTACGAGCATGCCCTTGGTGGAGTTCGTTATTACTTTGGTTCTGATAAGTCACTGGTAAAACGTCACCGTGAGGATGACCCTGTGAATGCAGTATTTGCAGGTATTGTTGGTGCATTTGAGAGTGTTTCTGCCAGTAGTTCTGGTGGTAGTTCTGGTGGTAGTTCTGGTGGTAGTTCTGGTGGTAGTTCTGGTGGTAGTTCTGGTGGTAGTTCTGGTGGTTTTAT
>CALZLE010000255.1 GCA_945788205.1 uncultured Desulfuromonadales bacterium | reverse complement strand
GCTTAAGGTTTTATCAGCAATCGCATTCAGCACCGGTTTGCGATTGACATTGGTCACATTGATCGAAACCGTTTCCGAATCACTGGCAACGCCATCAGAGACGGAAAAGGTCACGGTGTGGACCTGGGTATTTTCGCTGGCGGAGAATGCGGGCGTCCAGGAGAAGGTCCGGGTCGAGGCATTGAAGGTCGCCCCTGAAGGCAAGCCGCTGGCAGCGTAGCTGAGGTTATTATTGTCAGGATCGTTGCCACTTAGACTAAACGCTAGCTCGGAGCCCTCAGCGATAGTCTTTGTCCCAATTTGTGCCAGAACCGGTGCACGATTGACATCGGCAACAGAAAACAAAATGGTTTCACTGGCACTCAGATTGCCATCGCTAACTGTGAATGTAATTTCATAATTTCCGGCCTGATTGTAGTCTGGAGTCCAACTAAACGCTCCGCTCGAGGCATTCAAACTTGCGCCCTGGGGCAAGTTTGTCGCGCTAAAGGTTAAACTATCTCCATCAGCGTCAGTAGCGACCAGATTGAAATTGCGATTAGCTCCTTCTGTAGTCGATTTATTACCGATCGAAGCAAGTTGCGGGGCGTCATTTACCGATCCACCGCCACCGGCAACTGGGCTGAACGCGATATTGGAGTAGCTGCTTTCGTTGCCGAGATTATCGTATGAGGTCACGGCAAAATAATGTTCCGCGCTTTTTGATAATCCACTAACGGAAAAGCTCAACACATTACCAACATCTATTGGGGAGCTTCCCTCCTGTGCCCCATTGCCATCCCAAGGAACGCCGGAAGAACCCTCTTTATAGTAAACCTTATAGCCTGAGACATTACTCGGGCTGGCATCCCAAGCCAGAGTTACCTCTTTTTCATTTGTTGACGGCTCGGGGCCTGAGGCAGGGCTGCTTTGCACAGTTGGACTGTGCGCAGAATTAGAGAAATCGCTTTCGTTGCCACTCGTGTCATAGGCTGTCACGGCAAAAAAATGATCCTCGCCATCGGGCAAACCGCTGATGGCAAAGCTCTGCACATTGCCGACATCGATTGGAGAATTCCCTTCCACGGCTCCACTTCCGTCCAACGGCACTGCCGAAGATCCAGCCTTATAGTAAACCTTATAACCCGTTACTGAACTTGGGCTGGCGTCCCATGACAGCGTCACCGTTTTTGCCCAGACACTGCTCGTTAAACCAAACACCAGCAGCAAAATTAGGCTTGAAATACCTGTGCTTTTCATTTGACACTCCTGTGACTTTGTTAAATCGAGCAAAAAAAAAGCGCTCACCTCGTCGCCGAAGTGAGCGCTTTATATATCTTCAATGTGCCTTTATAACCAGGTTCGAAGACATGCGCTGCACCTTCTTCGGCAACCCGGCTATCCCTGTTTCAGGACCCGTGGCTTTGCGTCACCAGATTACTCTGGCTTTGCCCTTTCGGTAGATGAAATCTCTTTAACTTTTTTCGTTACAGTATTTTCTACCTGATCTACCAGCAGAAATCAAGAAAAAAATCCTTGGGTGAAAATGCTTCAGGGGGCAAGAATTTTCACACCGAACTTTTCTAACATGGAAACCAATTTTATCAAAGGCAAACCGATCAAACTATTAAAATCCTCCCCCGCCATCTTTTCCATGAGGGCAATACCCAAACCTTCAATTTTAAACGACCCGGCGCAATCGTAAGGCTTTTCGCGCTGCAGATAATTTTCGATCTGGGCATCGCTCAGATGCCTTAAGGTCACCGCAAAAGTGGCGTAATCACTTTGTTTGGCGCCAGTTCGACTGTCTACTATGGCCAGTCCGGTATAAAAGCTATGTTGGCGACCGGACATCTGTTTCAGTTGCTGAAAGGCGGCATCAAAGCCACCCGGCTTACCGAGAGCCTGGCCGCGCTGATCGACGAAAACCTGATCGGAGCCGATAATCAGCGCATCCGGGTAGCGCTCGCAGAGGCTCAGGGCTTTTCCCAGAGCCAAATGGCGCACCAGCAGTGCCGGCGAGAGTTGGGGGTCAAATTCTTCGACATAGTCCGGCGGTGCAGCAACAAAAGGCAACTGGAGTTGCTTCAGCAGATTACGCCGATAGGGGCTGGTTGATGCCAGAATAAGTTTTCTCATCGTGACCCATAAATAAGGTTTCCGCCCAATCAAACCTGTTCCTGTTAAGCAGATTTCCAGCGGGAGCACAGCTGCTATTTTCTGCATTGAGCGGATAAGAAGGCGCCAGGTAAGCGCTAGGAGCAAACCTTGCCTGAATGGCGCCAAGCAATTGCTGCTTCAGATCTTCTTCGTCGATATGCGGCAATAACTCCTCGATCTCACCGTCTTCAGTCCAAAGTGGTAAAATCTTGACTTCAGAATCAGCGCCGATTTTCACCTCGCCCCAAAACTCGTTTTGGCCGTCACCTAGCAGCCCCTGTATCAATCCTTCAAGACGGCTACCGGTAAAATGAAATTCGACATTGCGCAGATCAAAATAGATGGAGCCCTGCTCTATTCCAGAATTTGAAGATAACCAGATCATCAGACCCTCCTGTTTGAGTGTGGTTATCTCCCAGCATACCTATCCAAGCGTCACAATATGTCACACTGAAGCAGCTTTACCCTGAAACTCCAGGCTCCTGGTCAAGCCATCAACAAATTTCTGGCGCAGGGATTCCGGCCCCAGCACTCGCACATGGGGGATAAAGGAATAGACCCAGGAGAGTATCTCTTTTTCTCCACTGGCGGCAAAACTGAGAATCAGACCACCGTCCGCGGTTTTTTCAATCTGCTGACTGGGATGCCAGATTCTTTCGCGAATCAGGTGGGCGACCGCTGCATCGAAGGCCAGCCTGACCGGCAGCGATTCCCCCTCATCGACGAGCCCGAACGCTGTTCCCGTCAACGACTCTGAGCGGTAATCCTCCGGGACCTCAAAACGCTCATCGAGGATCTCGAGTGTCTCAATCCTCTCGACGGCAAACAACCGTAATGCCTTTCGATTGTGGGCATAGCCGCCGATGTAGAGCGCATTTTTAAAAAACAGCAGGGTGTAGGGATCCACCAGATAGCTGCTGCGCCGGCGCTG
>CALZLE010000254.1 GCA_945788205.1 uncultured Desulfuromonadales bacterium | reverse complement strand
TCGACTTTGATGCCGGAGGGGTTTGCCATTACTCGTTATCTTCAACAGCAGGGGGATGAGCACAGGCAGCGGGCCGAAGAGCGACTTGATAAGCTTTGGTGCGAAGTGCGGGGGTTGGATGATGATGATCGTTTGTTTGTGCGTCGCCCCTGCGCATTTCTCGATGAGCAGGGCTGTTGCAATATTTATCCGGTCCGGCCGCTGCTCTGCCGGAGTCTTACGTCGACCTCTGCGAAAGCTTGCCGCGAAGCGTTGTTGGGTAAAGCTTTTGGCGAAGAAACAACGGTGCTGAGTCATCAATTTCAGAGTGATTTATACGATACTTTGTTTACTGGGTTTGCCGCTGGTTTAGAAAGGCTTGGCACCGATGGGCGCAGCTTTCAGTTGACGGGACTGGTCCGCTACCTGTTGCGACATCCAGAGGCTGAGCAGGAATGGCTGACGGGCCGTCAGCTGAACTGGCAGGATATTTATTGATCGGTAGCCCGAGTATTCAAGTGTAACCGAAGTAGAGCCCTAGCCCGACGATCGAGAGCACCAAGCATATAACGAGCGTCGCGCGAATATGATCGCCTTTGCGTTTTAAGCGGCGACTGTTGATGAAAAGCCCGAAAATACTGGTGAGTCCACTGAGGGCCAACAGAATGGCAATGTAGTCGAGCAATGCCATATCCCAGTGCGGTCGACGATAGACATTGACCTGATAAAAGCGATCAAAAAAGGTTGGTATCTCCGGTTTGGCCAGTGCTGCTATGCACAACGCGGCAAACAGACCGATGGCGGCCGCGGCATTCGCCCAGGTTAGATATTTTATCAGCGGGTCTTTTCGATCGCGGCGATTAGGGTGTCTACTCATTTCTATCTTTTTAGACTCTCTTCCGATTCGATAAAAATATGTGTTACCATAACTGAAAATTCTTCAGCATTTAGGTAAAATTGACTTATGGCTAGCAACACCGGAAACAAAACCAAAACTGTGGTCAAAACTGAAGAGCAGGTTTCGACTCCTGCGCTTTTTAAGGTCTTGATGCACAATGACGATTATACCACGATGGAGTTTGTCATCGAGGTTTTGCGGGATATTTTCCACAAGTCGGGCACTGACGCCGAAAAAATCATGCTAACCATCCATTTTCAAGGGGTGGGGCATTGTGGGATATTCCCTTATTCAATTGCCGAAACCAAGGCGGATCAGGTGCGTATGCGGGCCCGGAAGGCCGGATTCCCGTTACGTTGTTCCCTCGAGGAGGCGTAAGGAACGGTGGCTGAAATGTTTAATCAGGATGTCCAAATTGCTTTTACTCTGGCGGTGCGCGAAGCCCAGCGCCGTCGGCATGAATATTTGACCACCGAGCATGTTCTCTACGCGCTGCTGTTTGAAGGGGCTGGTCAGCAGATTCTGACCGCTTGCGGGGGTGATGTTGACGGGCTTAAGGAGCAGCTGGAAAGTTTCTTCGATTTGCACCTTGAGCATCTGCCCGATGGGGCCGACGAAGATGAAGTTCCGCGGCAGACGCTGGCTTTGCAGCGGATGCTGCAGCGTACCGTTTTGCACATGCAGGCATCGAATCAGCGCGAAGTCGGCGTCGGTGATCTGCTGGCGGCGATTCTCGAAGAAGAAAACTCTCACGCCTGTTTCTTTCTGCAGAATCAGGGGATTGAACGGGTCGACCTGCTCGATCATATTTCCCACGGGTCAACGTCCGGCGGATCTGCCGAAGAGCCGGAAGAGCGCCCCGCTGACCCCGCTCCGGGAGAACGTGGAAAGCCAAAACAGAAGCCAGCTGATCCCCTCGAGTCCTATACCATCGATCTGGTTGCCCGGGCGAAAGAAGGGAAAATCGATCCGCTGATTGGCCGTGAGCAAGAACTGGAACGAGCGGTTTTGGTTCTCTGTCGACGGCGGAAAAACAATCCGATTTTTGTCGGCGAACCCGGTGTCGGTAAAACTGCTATGGCCGAGGGACTGGCATTGCGGGTTGCCGAAGGGGATGTTCCGGAACTGCTCAAAGAGAGTGAGCTGTTTACCCTCGATATGGGTGCACTGCTGGCCGGAACCAAATTTCGCGGTGATTTCGAAGAGCGTCTTAAGGCGGTGATAACCGCACTGCAGAAACGGGAACAGGCGATCCTGTTTATCGATGAGATTCACACCATTGTCGGCGCAGGAGCAACCAGTGGTGGCTCTCTCGATGCGTCGAATATCCTCAAGCCTGCGCTGGGGGCGGGTGAACTGCGTTGTATCGGTTCGACCACTTATGAAGAGTATCGCAACCTGTTCGATAAAGATCGGGCTTTGTCGCGACGCTTCCAGAAAATAGATCTGCACGAACCGAGTGCTGCCGAAGCTTTGGAGATCCTCAAGGGCTTAAGTTCCCGCTATGAGGAACATCATAAAGTAAACTATCGACCAGAGGCGTTGGAGTCTGCCGTCCAGCTGTCGGTCAAGCATCTTTCGCAACGGCACCTGCCGGATAAAGCCATCGATGTGATCGACGAAGCGGGCGCCCAGCAGCGGCTTGATGAAAAGCTGCAGAGGCCGATCGGACTTGATGAAATCGAGCGGGTTGTGGCGCGTATGGCACGGGTGCCGATCCGGACAATTTCCGGTAGCGACCGGCAGCGGTTGCGTTATCTTGAGCGGGATCTGAAGCGGGTCGTGTTTGGCCAGAATCCAGCTATCGAGAGTTTGGTTAAATCTATTCACCGATCTCGTGCAGGTCTCGGTCATCCCGACAAACCTGTTGGTTCACTTCTATTCACCGGGCCGACCGGTGTTGGCAAAACCGAAGCAGCTCGCCAGTTGGCGCAACAACTTGGCGTCAAGTTCCTCCGCTTCGATATGAGTGAATATATGGAGAAGCATTCGGTTGCACGGTTGATCGGTGCGCCTCCCGGTTATGTTGGTTTTGATCAGGGTGGACTGTTGACTGAAGAAGTCACTAAAAACCCCTGGTCGGTGCTGCTGCTCGACGAGATTGAGAAAGCCCATCCAGACTTATTTAATATTCTGCTGCAGGTGATGGATCACGGCACCCTGACTGACAATAATGGCAAAGAGACTGATTTCCGTAATGTCATCCTGATTATGACCAGCAACATCGGCGGTCGGGAGATGAATA
>CALZLE010000253.1 GCA_945788205.1 uncultured Desulfuromonadales bacterium | reverse complement strand
GGCTAATGTGTGATCACTTACAGTGTTTGCTGCTCAATGACATAAACGGATAAAACTGCTTTCAATCACTTTTAAAAAAAGGCGGAAACCGTGTACGACAACATTAACTCCTCAGAAATGACCGAAAAAAATGGTTCCCTGTTGTGGGTGATCATCAGAAGCAACAATAGCTTATTTGGTTTTGATGCAGGAAAGGTCGGAAATATGATTGCTATTCCCACGATCACGCATGTGCCTGGGAGTATTGATTATATGCCTGGAACAATAACTATTCGAGACAAGATTCACCCACTTATAGATCTGAGGATATATACGGGGCAACCTTCCGCGGAACAAGAGATCCAGGAGTTCTGCGACTTAATGGATCAAAGACTCTGTGACCACCAAAATTGGATTAAGGAGCTAAAAGCCTCGGTGGAAGAGGAGCGAGAATTCAAATTGGCAACAGACCCACATAAATGTGCCTTTGGAAAGTGGTACGACACCTTCTCCTCTGATAATCGAATAGTGAATGGTATTCTTCCAAAATTTGATGCTCCACACCGGACAATTCATGGAATAGCAGACAAGGTTACAAAACTTGTTAGTGAAAAAAAGATAGATGAAGCACATGATTTAATAAACAAAACGTCAAATGCAGAGCTTACACAGATGGTTCGCTTATTTTCAGAAATCAAAAACGCTGTTCGTGACGCTCGGCAAAGACGAATTGCTATGGTGTTAGAAAAAGAAGATGGAAATATAGCCCTTGATATTGATGAAGTTGTTGCCGTTGAAGTTATCGAAAAAGTAGAGCCCAACCGTCATGAAAACTTAAAGTCTCTTGGTGTTTCGCGAATTGGCCGTAGAAATAAAACTGAAGAACTTGTTTTTCTAGTTGAGAGCTTAGACCTTTAAATCTTAGTCAAAATCAGACTGAATCGCCACCTCCAATCTCAGGGTGGCCGCATTGTTCCTAACCTGCAGCTTATGGTCTGATGTAGAGATAGCCTTGTGATTGCAGCTGCGCGATACGCGTGACGCCACCCTCTTTGGCAATTTTAAAGTCCCCGATCAATTCATCAAAATCGATCAGTTTGGCATTCATCGTGTTTTGACAAGCGATCAAAGTCACCCCCTGGCTTTGGATATCGCTGACCCCTTTGATGACTTTGTCCGAGACATTCATCCGATCAAACTTCTCAAGCGCCGGACCGTGAATCACCAGCACGATATCAAGTTTTTCCTCGCCGCCACCCCCTTTAAGGTGATTGCGGATATTGTTAAGCACGAAGTTGACCTTCTCCGCTTCGGAGACGTGGTAGACAACATGCAATTTGCCATCCCAACTGCCGAACTGGGCATAGCCGTAGTTTGCAGTGCCAGAGACAATCAGTATTGCTAGCAGGAAAGCCAGTCGGTATTTTAGGTTTCGCATCAATCTGCCCTCTTTCGGTTGTGGAATGATGTAATTATAACCTAAATGGTTGCCGATTGCTTGTGGACCAAAAAAAGCCGACCCAAATGTGAGACGGCTTGATTTTCGATAGAGAGGAATGGCAGGTTATTCACCCCAGACGAGGTTTTGCCAGATCCAACCGATTTTTCCGGCTTCGGTTTTAATCTGTACCCACTCCTGCTTCTGATCGAGAACTTTGTAGGTTTCGCCTTTGTAGCCCTTAAAAACGATGGGGAATTCGGTTCCTGCATCGCTGCGGACGTTGCAGCCGTTACCGGTAACAACCACGGCAGGAGTTTCTCCGGTCAATGATTTGTGGATATAACCGGTGGTCCCTGCGGCGTCTTTAACTTGATAGTAAGCCGCGCCGGTACTGATAACTTCGAGTGGCGTATAAAGTGGCAGTTGCCGAACAACAGTTGAGCCGGCAACCATTGCCCGATCACGGAGTTCCGCAGGTTGATGGGTGACACTGATCATTCCAGCCAGGCACGGGCTGGCCAGCAGTAGAAATAGACCGAGAAAGAGTAGCTTTTTCATGTTGCCTCCATGTTTTCGGTGGGAAATTACATATCAAGTTGAGGTATTAGAGCAACTTAGCATATTGCTGTCAATTTAAATAACCTGTGCAGTTGTCAGCTGTTATAAGAGGACCTGCAGTTCATTGGTTGCATGTGATAAGCTGATAAAAAGGCTTAGGAGGTAAGAAATGAGATTTTTAGGTGTGGTCGTTCTGCTGGCATTTTTATTAGTCGGTTGTCAGCAACAGGAAACCACTGACAAAACAATGGGAAAAGTCTATCCGAGCGTCGCTTTTAAAGAGTCCTTTGGCGAGCCGCCGGTTCCGCAACAGGGCTACGCCTATGCTCACGTCGGTTATTTGCCGCTTAAGGATAATTCCGGACAGGTTGGCCCTATCCCGCTTTTTATGTTCAAGGAAAACGAGCACCTTGACCGGATCCTCAGTCAATTATTCAGTGAGCAGCTGGTTGTTTCGGCTCGTAGCAAACTTAGTTCGCCCGCTGCTCAGGGTGTGCAGCTAACTCAGTTGGATCAAGCTGGCGAGACACTGATGGTCTATCTTCAGGCCCCCGTTGATAAGAGTTTCGATCGTACCGGGATCGACCGGGCGATTACTGAGACAGCCACCCAGTTTGAAGAGGTCAGCCGGGTGCAGATCTTCTACAACGGCGAGCCATCGGAACAGCAGCCGGCTGAGGGTTATCAGAGTCGCAGCGAGTCGATTGCTGCTGTCGAGTCGCCCATGTTGCTGGATGTGGTCGGGATCTGGGAGCCGGGTGCGACTGGACCGGAAGAAATTCTGATAAATTTTGATCGCCCGGTCGTGATTAATGGTTTTCGCCTGTTGAATAAATCAGGTGAGCAGATCGGTGGTAAGTATTACACTTCGGTCTTCAATATGGCGGTCGTGGTGCACCCTGCTGAGCCAGAAAACTTCACAGAAGGAATGGTGTTGAATGTTTCCTGGGATGTTGATGATCATCTGGGGCGGGGAAACTCGGCGCTGGATAGCATGACTTTGAGTCGCAGAGAGCACTAAAATTAAAGGCTGGTGGTTATCCTCCGGCCTTTTTAACTGTCCAGCCTTTTGTTTGCAGTTCTGCCAGCAGCAGGTCACGGTGATCTCCCTGGATTTCGATGACGCCATCTTTAATGGTGCCGCCGGTGCCACATTTCTGTTTTAACGTTTTCGCCAGTTTCTTCAGTTCGTCACCAGCCAGTGGGATGCCGGTAATCAAGGTGACTCCTTTCCCTTTACGCCCCTTCGTTTCACGTTGAATCCGAACAATACCATCAGCCTTTGGAGGCGTTATTTGTCGGCTGCAGGAGCATTTTTTAACTGCTTTGCCGCAAGTAGGACAAAGGCGACCAGATTCGCAGGAATAAACCGGCTTACTATTGTTTCGAGACATAGGGCATCCAACTGTCGAAAAGGTTAAAGCTGTTTTTTAAACTGGCATTCAACGCAGACCGGCTTCAACTCATAGAGTCCGGATTCCGCATTGAGAACACTGGTAATCGTCCTGTGTTGACTGCAGGTGATCTTGTAGCATTCACTGCAGGCCTGTCCTTCGCCGACATTTGAGCTGTAATCACAAACGTGGCACATCCAGGT
>CALZLE010000252.1 GCA_945788205.1 uncultured Desulfuromonadales bacterium | reverse complement strand
GTTTGTTTTCACAACCTTTTGTAAATTCTCCCACAATGCTTTGTTGCCGGCGTCCGTAAGGTCGATGACCTGAGAGGGATTATTATGAACTATACAGAGCGAATTACATCGTACTTCAAGCAGTCTCTCATTGATGGGGAACGACTTTGTCCGTCGGATAACGATATGCTTCCTGTCCTAGGAACCGGCAAGCCCACAAAGGCCTCGAACGCCTATATCGCCCAGGATACATCCATCTGGAGCCATGGTAAGATATCGTCGGACTTGGCGCAAAAAACCATTGCGGAACAGCAAAAACCGAAATCACCACCACTGAGCGAGGTAGAACTCGTTCTGTTACCAAGGGTTGATCTCCACGATTACAAACGGGGGTGGAGAACCGAACTAAAACGTAAGGTTCTTACTCCTCTTTGTGTGTTTGTTCGTTTACAGCAAGACGGCACGTTACTTCCTGGCAGCAGCGCACCCTGGATTCCCAGGGAGTGGCTGTCGCCAAATTCCAGCGCCACGCCATCGTTTGCTGAATTCTCAAATGTTGACGAGTTTTTAACCTTGAATCCTTATGAGGGGATTGAGACCTGGGAAAATCTGGTGGAATACTGCGAAGATATGCTCGCAACAGCAGTTAACTACACCAAAACGGAAGATAACTCATCAGGCACTCTTCTTTTTGATGTTCCCTTGTGCCCTGAGTACAGAGTTTCCGATCAATGTCTTTTTCAAATGGAACCGCCGGTTGTCGGAGCGAAGGCCAAAATTCTTGGCGCGCTTGAGGCGATGCTGGCAGAGAAAACGTTCCCAACGTTGTATAGACGCTTTACCCGTAGCAGTGATCTTGCATTAAAACCCCATGAAATGCTTGTTCACGACCAAGCCGGAGAAAAGCATCATGTAGCGCAAATGACGGGGGAGTTTGCCCTATCCCACCATCAACGTAATGGGTTGCACCACTTCGTCAGACAACAAAGCGGCGAAATTCTCACCGTAAATGGCCCCCCCGGTACAGGAAAAACAACCTTGCTTCGTAGTATTGTTGCCAATCTTTGGACAACTGCTGCACTGGAAGAAACGGATCCACCCCTGATTGTTGCTGCTTCGAACAACAACCAAGCCGTAACGAATATTTTAGAAAGTTTCGCAAAAGTCGATGAGCAAGGGCTTGATGAATCGTTAAAAGGGCGTTGGCTCCCCAACCTGGATAGCTATGGGTTGTATTGCTGCTCCGGCGAGATCACGAAAAGTACGCCCTATTTGCATATGGATGCTAATGGCAAGGGAAGTATCAGGAAATTTCAAAATCAAGAATACGTTAACGCAGCGAAGGAAGCCTATCTTCAGAACGCTTCCATCTGGCATGGAAGCGATGTCGACAACATTGAAGATGCAAAGTCGCTGCTTCACGGAAGACTAACAGCCCTTAGTACTGAAATTACCGGCGCTATAAAACTCAAGCATGAGTTTATCGCGGCTAAGTCAAAGTTGTTGTTACACGCAAAATCCTTGGAAAACCTCGAGTTGATTGTAGAAGGCGAGAGGGCTAAGGCAGAGAGGGGGAACAAGGAGTTTGATGACGTGAAAGGTTGTTATGACACGGTATGCGATCTTTGGGATAGCCGTTCTATTTGGATCCATCTGTTCTTCTGGGTTCCTGCGATTCGCACGATGGAACATCGAAAGACGGAACGTTTGCTGAGTAGCTGGTCTGACAATATTCAGGTATCACACTTTTCAGATGATGAGATCAGTTCCTGGTTTAAAAAACGGATGAGTGAGATTAAGCAAAGGTTGGCGTCGCTTGAAGCTTGTATAAAGAGATACGAGGCAGTGGTGGAGAACTATCTATCTGCCCAAAAGGCCATTCAAGCATTCATTGAACAATATCGGCCCGAAAAGCTGTTTTCTGCCGACCTACTCGACCAATGCTCCGAGATTATTGATCGCACATTTCGGTTTACGAGCTTCAAAGTAGCTACGCATTACTGGGAGGCTAGGTGGCTTAAAGAGGTTGAAATCTATTTACGCGAGCCTAGCGAGCACGAGAAGTCCCCCACAACGATGCCGAAAAGATATCGTCGGCACGCAAAACTGACTCCATGCTTCGTGTCCACCTTCTATATGCTGCCGGCCGTATTTACAGCATTCAGGGGGGAAGAAAAACCACTTTTCGAGGAAATAGACCTATTGATCGTCGATGAAGCAGGCCAGGCCTTGGCAGAAGTTTCTGCGGCCAGCTTTGCACTTGCACGAAGAGCACTCATTGTCGGGGACACTGATCAAATTGAGCCTGTTTGGAGCGTCCCTGAGAAGATCGATTTGGCGAACCTTAGGCTGTTTGGCCTGCTAAAGGATGCCAGACACTATGAAGCATATTGGAAGAAAAGCGGACTTCTTGCAAGCAGTGGCAATGTCATGAGAGTGGCCCAGCGCCAATCGAAATATCATCAATATGAAGAATTATCTCGAGGCCTCTATCTTACTGAACACCGACGTTGTTATGACACGATCATCAACTTTTGCAACACGTTGGTCTACAAAGGGGTGCTTGATGCACTCAGAGGTAGGCCTAAAACACCTGTCCCCTGGGGTACAATGAGTTTTTGTGAAGTTTTCTCCGCATCGAAGGCAATGGGCGGTAGCCGGGTGAATATCGGTGAAGCAGAGGCGATTGTCCACTGGTTATGCAGTGAGTGCGAAACCATCCTTAGGTATGCCAGAGAGCAAGACGAGAAATTGAGCGAGATGTCCGACGCAGATGTTTTGAAGTGCGCTGTGGGAATTATTACGCCTTTCAACAAGCAGGCAAAACAGATAGATAAGCTTCTTCTAAAGCAAGGGATTAAAGGGTTAACAGTTGGTACCGTCCACAAGTTGCAGGGAGATGAGCGTCTAATTGTGTTGTTTTCCAGTGTATACGGTGCAAATAACAAGTCGATCGGAAAGTTCTATGATAGGGGGCGCAATATGCTCAACGTGGCGGTTTCCCGAGCCAAGGATTCGTTTATTGTCTTTGGCAATCCGGATGTCTTTGGCATTGGGGCTTCAGGTTCACCTTCAGGTATATTGCGGGGAGAACTGAAAACTTTGAACGCTACTGATGGCCCCTCTTAGCAAGGCCCCGAAAACGGTAGAGCGGGCGAGGGGATTCCACGCAATACTAAACAATTTATTGGGGGGAGAAATTGAAAATAACTAGTATCGGTGTACGGAATCCGCAGGCTCCTGAAGGATTTTAAAATTCTCCTTGAGGACGATCTCTCGGTCGTGATTGAGGGAATAAAGGGGGACATTCTTGAAATTTAAAGTTTCCTCCTTTGCGGTGTCACTTTTCAGTTTGCCCTTCGCGACAGTCACCAGGACAGTTAAAAATCGAAAAGCGGCCTGCAGATTTGATCTGCAGG
>CALZLE010000251.1 GCA_945788205.1 uncultured Desulfuromonadales bacterium | reverse complement strand
AGAATTGTCTCGTCGATCCGCCCGTCGGCGATATGATGCGACTCAAGCCATCCCGCATCGACAGCGTCACGGCGCACAAAAACCAGGGCCGATTGCCCGGCAAAAACGGGGGCCCACCTCGGGCTTGACCGCAACCGGTCAATCAGGGGATAGCGCTGGCCCGTATCCATGGTACAGGCCTTGGTAATCACAACCTTTACATCAAAGCGGTCAAGCAGACGCTGCCAGTCCGAATCTCCACGCATGATTCGGATGCCAAGATCGAACATCTGTTCAGAGTTAGAACGACCGTCCCAGAACACCCGGTATTCCGGATACAGGGACCACATAAGATAACCACCCCAATCGTAAGTGTTATAAAGGTTTCCTGGCAATCGGTTCTCATGAATGAATTGTGCGGCCTTTACCGGGTAGTGCCAAGAGCGCAGCCCGACTCTGAAAAAACCATTTTCCGCAATCGCCGGCTTGACAAACCCCAGCCCCAGAATCCCCACAAGGACCAAGCCCGCAAACTTCCGCAATCGGATTGCCATGGCTCCCTCGAGGGCAGTCAATCGCCCCAACATACCCACGTAGGAAGGTAGCACAACGGCACACGCCAACCAGAAAAACGGTACATGCCGCCCCATTTTCCATCCCATAAGGGCGGTCCCGGCCAATAGAAGAAGATCGCTAAGGCTTACCCTTTTCCAGTTTAAAAGCAACAGGCCCCCAACGCCTCCAAGCCCCCAATAAAACTCCGGCTCTCTGGCGAATGTCGTTGGTTGCCAGTCCAGATTATAGGCCTGAATCAGCGACCCCGCAGAGGAGGCCAGGGACGAGGAGAATTGCAGCAATTGACTTCCATAAGGGGTCAGCAAAGCGGCTACGCCGACAACCAGAAAGACCGCAATCAACCTGAGATAGGCCCGGCCGGAGAGGCTGGATTTTCCGCGGAGCATCTCGCAGCCTTCACCAATCAGATAAGCCGCCAGAACCGCAAAAGCAAGAATGCTTCCTGCGTGCAGGTTGGACCAAAGCAACATAAGCAGCGGCAGCAGCCAAATCTGGGCGCTGCTCTTTTGCCGGTAGTTTTCAAGAACCAGGAGGAAGCCGGCAAACAACAAAAAACTCCACAACTGTGGCCGCTCCAGCCAGGCCCCCCGGGTTAAAAACAGTGCAGGAAAGGCCATGGCAACTACCGCAAAAACCGGGGCATGACGGCGTCTGGCCGCCCAGACCGCAGAGACGGCAACAGCCAACAAAACCCCGCCCTTGAGCAGGCTTACCCCGGCATACCCCCCTGCGCTATAGGCCAGAAAAAAGAGGATATCATGCAGCCAGCAGTGTTCTAAACGCAAAACATCTGGGGCAAGGGAGAAGGTGTCCCGGTAGAGAAAGGATCCGGTTTCGAGCATATGCCGACCGGATTGCAACTGCCAGAAGATATCGAAGGAATGGACTTCTGAAGAGGCTGTGCCCCAAAGCACCAATAGTCCCAAAAAGAGCAGACATTGATCCCATTTGGAAGATCCGTGAAGAGACAATCGGTCTCCGGTGTCAGGCGAGAAATGGTTTTTCAACATAGCTTATCAGGATCAACCGGGCGGATCGACATTGCGGGTTTCGCGAACCACGTAAACCGCTTTCCCTTGGGTTTCGTGGTAGGTTCGGGTTACCAGTTCGCCGAGCAGCCCCAAGGCCACGAACTGGATCCCTGAGAAGAGCGCAAACGCCGAAAGGATCAGTAACGGGTTGCGGTTCATATTCAATCCCTCAAACAACTTCATGTAGACTGTCGTGCCGCCGGCAACAATCCCCACCAACACACTCCAGACCGCCCATTTTCCAAACAGTTGCAAGGGCCGTGTAGAATAACGCAGCAGAAACTTGACGGTAATCAGGTCGAGTATGACCCGCAAGGTGCGATCAATCCCATACTTGCTCTGTCCGGCACGGCGCGACCGATGCGAAACCGGCAACTCGGCCACCCGCGCTCCCACCAGACTGGTCAGCGCGGGAACGAACCGGTGAAGTTCACCATAGAGGTTAATGGCAGAGAGTACTTCCCGGCGGTAGGCCTTGAGGGTGCAGCCATAATCGTTCAACTTGACGCCGGTAATCTTCGAGATCAATCGATTGGCGAGAACCGATGGTAAACGGCGAGTGACAAAGACATCCTGCCGGTCTTTGCGCCAGCCCGAAACAACATCATACCCCTCTTCCAGCTTTTTAATCAAACGCGGAATATCGGCTGGGTCGTTTTGAAGATCCCCATCCATGGGCACTATTACTCGCCCCTTCGCAACATCAAACCCTGCGGTCATAGCTGCAGTCTGCCCGAAATTTCTTCCCAGGCGAATCACTCTCACCTGTGGATCGTCCCTGGCCACCTCCTCCATAATGGCGAAGGAGGCATCGACACTGCCGTCGTCCACGAGAATCAATTCATAGGTCAAACCGCAGCCCTGAAGCGCCACCGTCACTTCGGCGCACAATGCCTGAATATTTAAAGACTCGTTATAGATGGGGATGACGACAGAGAGCTCCATGGGGACTCCAGTGGTTTGGATATGAGTAGGACAAAGCAAAAGCAAAAAGCGGGGGAGCAGGAATGGTCCCGGAGATCAAAATGTTTTTTTCACCCGCATTTCCCAGCGATGTTCTTTGACGGCAACCACTTCAGCATCGTCATCTTGCAGGTTTCCGTAGGAGTAATCAAGGCTGAGTTGCAGTTTGGAAAAATTCATTCCGGCTGTCAAGTACAGGGCATATTCATCAGAAGTTTGGGGCCGAAAATTCCGGTAACGGAACTTCGCTCCCAAGACAGAAGCTCTGGTGGGGTAATAATTCCCCAAAAGGGTAAAGGTGGTAACGGTCGAAGCTGCCCCTCCCCCAGCCCCCTGTTGGCGGTCATACTCCAGTCCTTCGCCAATCTGAGCAATCCTTCGCACCAACCCGTTGGCCGAAAAGAAATTATAGCTAAAGGACTGGGTCACATTATAATCATTTCGGCTACCGCTTGCAGTCTCATCCCATTGGTAATTCGCGATCAAACTGGAATCAATCATTCGACTGGGAGTATAGCGAAGTGAAAAGCCGCTGAACACTTGGCGCCTGATATCGTTCTCGTCTTCATTGCCACCGGCGCTTGCGGAAGCAAACCGATCACCACTGCCGAAATCCGCCTGGGTTGACCAGGAAGCTGAGAGTTTCCAGGTTGAATACCTCAGGTGATGACGGGCCGTAAAAAGCCTGCCGTCACGATTGTCATCACCACTCTGAGAAATATAATCGTAAATCAACTCGACCCGATTATCGAGACGTGAGGTCATACGATGCTCGACAAATAATGTTGAGATACTCCTTACAATATCTGCATTCTCTAAAATGTTTGTGCCAGACCCCAGGGTCTTTACGATTTCGGCCCCCTCGGTCCCTATATGATTCAGCGAATTGGTCCCAACGGTTCCAGTTCCGAAGATCAAACGCTCATCGAACCCACTACGAAAAGTATTGTCCAACTGGGTTTCTATATGGCCCGAGAACACGCTTTCCCAATAATCGGCGCCGGCACCTTGACTGTCTACAGTATCGAGGTAGGTAAATTTCACAGCACTGAAAAGATCGAATTTAGGCTGAAAACGGTTATTAGTATAAGCCTCGGCGCCAACACTGACGGCACTGCCTCTCCCCTGGTTTCCCCTTTTTACTTCGAAGGCAGCCGTTGGAGCGAAAACATATCGCCCCTGTTTGAAAATCTCGGCCCTTCCAGAACTGAAGATATCATCTTCTTCCTGCTCATCATTGCTGCTAAAAACATCGCGCCGATAACGATTGCCGACCAAACGGATGCGCCAGGAGGTGTTTCGGTTGGGTTCCCCTTGAATGAAGAGGGGAATATCCATTTCCTTCTCTAAGAATGCCGGATCGATGACACGGTGAGCGTTAGTGAAGGCCGATGCCTCTATTCTGTTTCGCTTGGCAACCCCGAACATGTTGATATCATAGCGCTCTGTATCGGGCCCTGTTTCTTCCTGTCGGTTGGTCACGGCAAACGTGCCATCAACGGATACCTTGATCCAGTTGGTAAAATTAATCCATTTGCGCTGCAAGGTGTGATCGATAGTGCCAAGAGTATAACTGCGTTCGAAATAATCCTCCTGGGGCCTCATAAAATCTTTGTAGTCATTGTAACGAAAATGAAACCAGTTATCTTTTTTATTGAGGGAGACAAAGGCCAGATTACGATGTCTGTAATGCTGAGGTGTGAGACTCTTTAAATCGCGCACATAGTCTTCCTGAAAATCGAT
Organism: uncultured Desulfuromonadales bacterium; assembly: GCA_945788205.1. Lineage (GTDB taxonomy): Bacteria > Desulfobacterota > Desulfuromonadia > Desulfuromonadales > Geopsychrobacteraceae > Malonomonas. The sequence goes on along the minus strand of CALZLE010000251.1, from coordinate 3,711 downwards.
CAGAAACCGCGGAAACTGGCTAAGCATCTCGCGATAACGGCCAAGATAACTGCCATTTCTGATGCCGACCATCAACGTGAGACCACTGCGATAGTGCTGGCCGTTGTTGACGCCTGTGACTATTCCTGGGCTAATGACTCTCTGGCCAAGGAGAGGATTGATATCAGACTGAAGAGTGGTGCGCTTGAGGTCATGGCTGTAGACATGCAAACGAAAAGGAAGGCCCCCGGGGGCAAGAAGCAGGTCCCCATTGTACAAAAGCTTTTTTGTGGTCACTCCCAGTCCTTCTGAATTGACCTCGCTGTCAACCGAAGTCCATTCAAAACCGAACCCCAAACTGTACTTTCCACCACGCCCCTTATTGATTTGTCCGCTTCGCCCCCACATCAAAGAATATTGCTGGGTAAAATGCTGAGCGTCAACTGTCTTACGCCCATCTTCTTTCGCCTCATACTCGCCATAGCGCAGCTCGCCGAAACCCGATATCGTATCTGAGGCCGACGAAATTGTGCTGAGACACAAACAACTCAGCAATGCTATGAAAAGAAAATTTAGTCGCATTGAGATTTTTCTCATTTCAGCGCAGAAAATGGACAAAGGGGGGTTCCAGCCCTTACAGTAATTAAATATGCAATCTCTATGCCCACCCGCTTACCCTGAAAATCCACCAACCAACAAAACACAGCCCACTCGCTCTGGCCATATAACTTCCCCGCTAAGCGGTATAACAGGGTCGAGAACAGCATGGAAAAGCACCTATAAAAATGCAAAAAAATAGGGCGGGAGAAATCCCCCGCCCTAGATTGCATGCATGCAAATATGACTACTTGAGATGGCAGGACAGGCACAGCCCAGAACCGTTGTTAGTCTTGATAAGGAACGGTGCAGTACCGGCTGCTGAGGTACCCGGCTCATGAACATTGTGACAGGAAGAACACCACATGAAGTTGCCGTTAGTTCCGAAGAACAATGCCCCCGCAGTAATTGCGTTAGCTTTCGAGTCGATCTCTGAATCCGAACCGGCCACCGCGACATAATTGAATCCCACCGGATGGTCGTTGGTCAGGTCGACGCCAGCGCCTTCCTTAATCAGACCTGTGGAACCAGCGGCGATATTTAGATCGACATTCGGCTCACCTGCAAGACCGTTGACTTCATTAGTTAGGGCATCGGCCAGACTGGAACCGTCGTGGCAAGACATGCACAGCGGCACGTCGCTGTCGGCGGGAGTCAGCTGGGTTGGCTGCGATGCGGTCTCCAGGGTGGCACTGTTGTAGTAGTTCCAGGCACCAACGGCAGCCGAAAGATCAGTGCGATTCCACAGCGGCGCATTGTTCATCGATGCGGCACCGGCGTGAGGCGTGTGGCAGAACGCGCAAACCCGATCAAAATCAGCATCGTTGTGAACATCGCCACCAACCTGCCGCGTGTAAGTACTGCTCGACGACAGGTCATGGGCCGAGTTGACAATACTTGCCAGAGCGGGTGTTGCCATGAGCGACAAAGCCGCAACCACCAATAAAACCTTCTTCATCTTTCTTACCTCCTTTTGTGTTTCAGGGTTTTGGGTTCAATCCTTTGAACAAAAAACAAATTCAATAGCGATCAAAAGCCTCAGTGAAAATAAAAGCAACGAATATGCCAACCCCTCAAAGCCCGAGTTTGAAAGGCTTTTCAGGTTGCTGCCGGTAAAACCCAGTCCTTTGACGACATTCTTTGGTTATTTCCCCCTGACATCGATTCGAAAAAGATAACCAGCAATTACTTCTGGGACTCCCGGACCCGTTCCATCTTATCTCTCTGGCGCTCGAGCTCAGCCTCACTGATAGGGTTCGCCTCGAGATAAGCCTGCGAGAGATACTGCCACTCGGTATAGCGTTTGAGTAACTGGTCTGTAACGTAGACCCTATCCCGCGAGTCGATCGAAATCCCTGCAGGGAGCAAAAAGCCCATTGCATGACCGGTCCGCCCCATACCCACATTGAGCAACAACCGGCCATCCTTGCGATAAATCAAAAATGCGGCCTTGCGTGCATCTACGACATACAGGTTTCCCTCACTGTCAAAAGCCAGATCTTTGGGCATTTCGAATTGCCACAACTGGTCTCCCAGTTCTCCGAACTTGTCCAGAAATTTTCCTTCAGCATCAAACACTTGAATTCTGAAGTTGTACTGGTCCGCAACAAAAAGCCTGTTGTCTTGATCGAATGCAAGCCCCTGGGGAGAGTAGAACTGCCCATCTCCTGGACCATGTTGACCGAAGGAAAACAGATGCTTGCCCTGGCGGTCGAAAACCACAATCCTGTGGCCATGGGCATCGCTGACGTAAATCCGGTCCAGGCCGTCGTGGACCACGATAAAGGCCGGCATCTTAAGGAGTTCAGGCTCCCCGAAGGAGAAAAGCGGCTTGTGGTCGGCCGAAAAAACCAGCACCTGGCTGCTGCCGCCATCGACGACATAGATTCGCCCCTCGCTGTCCAGGGCCATTCCCAGTGGCTTCTTAAAGACGTTTTTCCGGGCCAGGGAGCTGACCTGGCGTAAGGTCATGTCGTAAACCTTAACCTCTTTGAGCAGGGTATCTGAGACATAAACCTTGCCCTTGCCGTCAGAGACAATCCCCACCGGTTTCATGAAAGGAAAATCACTCCCCTCCCCTACAAGACTTTGAAAAGCGGCAGCCCCTGCACCCTTGGGAAAATTTTCCTCCGAATAGTAAACATTGAGCCATTCCAGTTTCGGGTCATTGGGTGGAGGTGGCCATAAAACTCTCTCCTGAGGGGGCTTGGCACACCCGACCAAGGACAGAAAAATAACCACAATCAATAAGCAAAAGCTTTGGCGCATTCTCTTTACTCCTTACGACAAACGGTTAGTTTTGTTCTATTTTTCCCACTCACTTTTGGTGACAGTTTTGGCAAAGGGCGTACCGACTCGAAATTCCATTTTGAAAATAAAATGAAGAATTCCCGCCGTGAGGGTCATGGCAACTTACACAGGCGAACGGTTTCGATGGAATGCTGGGATTGCGTGCCCCCTCAAGAGGATGAACCTTGCCTCCGATCCCGCGTATGACATGGGGGCCCTTGGCAACGGTTTCATGGCAGCCCAGGCAAAGCTTGTTGACCGGAGCGACCAACTGCCCGTAGGTTGCGCTGGCGTGAGAGTCGTGACAAACCGAGCACAACCCGGCCTCGATGGGCCCATGAACAAATTTACGGGACTTGAACTCTTCAACCTTATCCAGGTGACATTCATTACACAGTGCGGCTTCCTCGACCCTGGTCCTGTATTTATTGGGCTGGCTCTCCAGCTGGTGACAATACGCGCATTGAAAAACCCCGGCAGGGCCATGCACATAGGCCTCGTTGAGCATCCGCCCATGGCACGACCCGCAGGGGTTGGCCTCAACGCTGACCATGGTGATTTCCTTGGCATCAGGGTTCATGTTGTGACAACCGCTGCAGTAGGCCTCTTGTTCAGCAAGGTGCATGACGAATGGGCGGTACCCCTTGCCGGGAACCGCTTGGTGCGAGGCGAGATAGTAGACATCGACCTCGGCGCTTGCCACCTTCTTGCCTTTGACATAACCATCGACCTTAATCAGGTTACGCCCTGGATCGAATTCGGGCTGCAGTATGACGAAATCGCCAAAGGCCGCCTTGTATTCGGAAGAGGCAATGCTGATCAGATCGCTTTTGGCCCCGCCGAATT
>CALZLE010000250.1 GCA_945788205.1 uncultured Desulfuromonadales bacterium | reverse complement strand
GATAGGCCTATCTGATCATGTTTTCCCTGTCAAATATCCTTCCATAACTCCAGATTTTGATCAGGCCAGTCCAAGCAGGCCTAATCCAAAATGAAATATCGCGACATTTGAAAGAGAAAATGCCCCGGACTGATGACGATTTTGGGCATCTAAAATCACTGCCAACGGGTCAGATGTAACTACCTTATGCAAATGGGGCCTGTTTGATCCGAAATTCGTTTTCAAAGTGACATCCTGTTTTTTGAATTGCTAGGGAATCCGTCCGATTTTTCCATATATGAAGCAGGACCCCCCGTTCCAGCACAACATGTAAGACGGCCGAATAAACAATTTTGAATCAGGTTGCTCCGTTTTTGTCTTTCTAATGGTGAGTTTCAAGAATTGTTTGCACCTAGTCCCTGCTTAGTTACTCCCTTGAAAGTCAAATATGAATAGCATCTGAAAGACTTGGACTAAAGGCCATAGTTTTTACTAGCGTGGTGGCACAATACAAGGTTATTGTGACATGTTTTGATGTTGTTTGGTCGCCTCCAAAACAAATCACAGGAAGATGCAGCTGAAGCTTAAGTAGGGGAATCAGATATTTATGTGCCTACGACCTTATTGGTCCTTGTATGTGATGGCAGGCATCCTTGTCTCGCTATGTTGGACGTCACCCTCTTTCGCTGAGACATCGCTGCGCGGTGACGAGATTACACAATCCAAGCTGGAGCATTTCGAGAGGGCGATCGCCGAACAGGAACGTGTTCTCTCGGAACAAGCAAAGCTAATTGCTAAACAGCAAGAAGTTCTAATGCAGCAGCAAGGTGAAATCAAGTCTCTTCTGAAGCTGTTAACCCAAGGTCGGAGTGAGACAGCAAGTCATGTCGTACCGCCGGTCACCACTTCAGGACAATCGGCAACCGAAGCTCAAACCCGGTCGACCACCCATCCCCAGGCGGGTATATCAAAAGATGACTTGGACGACTTGACCCCTGCACCTAGGCCTGTCGGTGAGCCACCTGCCCCAACCGTTAATGACCGGCCGCCCGAGATTCAGGCCCTTGCCGAACAAGGGGGAGTGCTGACGCCAGTCGGTTCGCTCATCGTGGAGCCTTCGGTGATCTTCTCCACTTCTTCAGTTAATCGTTTCACCTTTCGCGGCATCGAGATTGTAGATGCAGTTCTGATAGGTGCCATCGAGGCAACGGACGCTGATCGTGACCTGGTTTCCCCCGCAATTTCCATGCGCTATGGCGTGACCGACCGTTTCGAACTCGAAGCAAGGGTGCCGTACGTATACCGGAACGATCGCTTGACAACTCTTATCCCTGATAGTGCCGCCGATGGCGACCAAGCCCTTACTGAAGAACTGAACGGTAGCGGACTTGGCGATATCGAATTTGCCGCACACTATCAAATCAACCGAGGGGCCGGTGGCTGGCCCTTTTTTGTTGGCAATCTGCGGTACAAATCGACCACTGGCACTGGTCCATTCGATGTTGATCGCACCGCCAGTGGCGCTGAAACCAAACTCCCTACCGGTTCAGGTTTTCAATCTGTCGAGTCAAGCTTGACGCTGATTTACCCTACCGCCCCGGCGGTGATGTTTTTCAACCTCGGCTATACATGGAGTCTTGCCGACGATATAGACAAAGTCATTGGCAGCGAGAAAATCGGCAATGTCGATCCCGGTGATTCTGTGGGTTTTAGCCTTGGCCTGGCCCTCGCCATTAATGAAGAGTTGTCATTCACCGTTGGCTACCAGCATGACTTCATTCAGGAGACCACGACAGAGAGCAATGGCAAGGACTTCTCATCTACTGCTCTTGATGTAGGCTCCTTGCTGCTCGGCACCACCTTGAGGCTCAGCGACCGTGCAGGGCTGAATCTGAACGCCGCTTTGGGCATTACCGAAGATGCGCCGGACGTACAGATAACCCTCAGCGTGCCGTACCGGTTCGACCTGTTCTGATGAACCAATGCAACAGCCCCTCATTGGGAGGCTGGCTTCAACGGTATTTACCTGGCCGCGCGGGCCAACCGGTTGCTCATTATGGCAGACCGCAAATTTTGCTGAAACCTGCTGAAGTTCTTTATCCCGATGTTGACTTCCAGTTTCTGTTCAACTACTCGCTCGATCCCGGTCTGGACAATAATATTCAAGATCTGATCGGCAGAGACCTTATGCAGTGCCGCAGTGAAACCATTGCAGTCTTTCAGCACGATGCCACTCGTCCCCGTTAAGGCGGAAAGGTCGACACCTAGCGGGGTTACTTGCCTGATTGAGAGTCCGTTCCCATCCCCAGTTACAAGAGTTCCCCGTTCCAAGGTGCCCCTCAACCCCTCTTGTGAGGGAATCGGCTGGGACACAAAGCCGGAATCCGTGAGTGTCACAGCGGTTTCTTGAAGCAATGCGCCGTCTACGAAGGTTCGGATGTTTGCCCCGAAATCCATCACTAAGCCGGTAGCGCTGATAAATCGACCACGCATGTTAGCGAGCTCGGCCCTTTCTATGACCGCCAAACCACGGAAAATGTCGGTTGCCACTTTGCCCCCGCTGTCAAAGGCATCCGCTCGGGCGCAAGGTACGCCAACGACTACGGCCGTCAGTAACCCGGCCAAGACAAGTAAATTGAAAGACCGGCCACGGCGTGTCGTCCTTTTCATTGATTTTGACCTTTTCGAAGTCACACTCTCGGGCTTTACCGGCCAAACTCATTTCGACCGGGTAGCAAGGTTGAAAAAATTCCGAGGGCCCGCCGTCTTATCGTTTCACCGACCGGCGCCTTCGGCAATACGCTCCAGTCACGGTCCTCGTTAAAATGTTTGCGCGCTGTCTTGACGTCTCTGCGGATCGCCAGAAGTGCTCCGCTCCACAATCTCTCGAATTTATCCCGTGGATATACGGTTAATCCAAGGGTCGGATCGCCGACTAAGACTTTGCCACGATCGATTCCCTTGATCACAACGAAATGCTTATAGCTGTCCGTCTCGATCATCGTGATGCCAGGCACTCTGAGCTTGGCGAGCTTTTCAAGACTCATGCGAAAGCCGTCCGATTGAAGACCTCGCGCATCAAGGTACTGCTTCATGTCAAACATCGAAAAGCCCTTGGCCTGAATGATTTCTTTATTCCCGGCCTCGAACATTGCCACAAAGACTTCCTCTTCGCCTGTCGGCTGATCATAATGGAAGGTAAGGAGGGTGGCGGTCGCCGCCGAACCGCAGCTGTAATCATACTTCTGGCGTACGACAGTTTTCCAGCGGGCTTCCTTAAGACTGGTCAGTCGGAGGTTGTACGCCCCGCCCCAACCGCTGATCCGCACATTTGCGGCTTGCACCGACGAGATCGTGAGGCCGGTGGCCAGTATCCAAACCATTACCGAAAGTCGCCAAATTCCCATTTTCCCTCCAAGCAACCGTGCTCAGGCAGCTATCCATTAGGGAAGACTGCCCTCCAGATTGATATTGACGCTCACCGCAGCATTGATGGTGTTGGTGTTACCAGTGGTGAATACCAAATTGGCAATGCCTTTGAATTTCTGCATGGCGCTATCGTTCATGTTGACCGCGCCGCCAGTGATGGTCTCTGCCATGACTGTGTTCCCGGCGCTTGTTGTCTGCAGGTTCTGAAGGCTCGTAACCGTGGTCGTCCCCTCACCATTTCGCCCCCTCATCTTTAGAAGTTCGGAATTGGGAAAGGTGCTCAACCCCCCGAATTCGTCGCTGGCGATATGTTCCTCTGCGAGGCTATTTGCGGCGATCAGGGCAAAGCCGGCAGCCAAAAGCAGTGGCATCCATCTTCGATTTATGACGCTTTTCATGAGACCGTCTCCCTTATTGCTTATTTCAGGCCTGTTTGTTGTCTGAGCGGGCGACAGGAAAATGGCCGACAGGTCAAATCTCCTGCCGGCCGAAGCCAGAAAACACGACGGTTATTTGAAATCCATAAAAGCATTGGTCGCTATCGAGGTGTTCGTCATTTGGCCATTGTTATGGCCGGTGGTGTTGCTCACGGTAAAGACACCGCCAAAATTCTGGAGCGACTGATTATTGAATGAGATGCTGCCGGTATTCGCATTGTTGGATCCGCCATTGCCGCTGCCGTTGTCATTCTTGGTAGTGATGCAAGCCCCGGCAGCAAAAAATCCCGCACTACACGAGTTAGAGCCACCATTAGCGGTCTGGCTGATGCTGACGCTATTGCTAGAGACCGTCTGCGTCATTTCCTGCACTGAAAGCACCTCGGTATCTTCATTAAAAGACTCGATGGCGCTACTGTTATCCCTGTTGTCGTTGAATACGGATTCGTTGGATTCACCATCCACAGTTTGATTAATTGTCGAAGTGGTGTCCCCGTCCGTCGTACTGCTGCCATCGATATTGACTTCGGCGATCGATTCATCGCTGAATTTGTTTTTCGGGTTTGCCATGGCGCTGGTCACGAAAGCCAGTACCAGGGCCAACATGAAGAAACAAGCGATTAATGCCTTCGGTGTTGTCAATTTCTTCGAGCTCTTAGGCATGCTACTCCTCCCTTTCAAAGTTGTGAAGACTACATTAATTACCTTGTCGGTCCTCAGATTCGGTATTTTTGAGGTGGGAAACATGAGTCAAATCTAAATTCGCCGCCTTCTACCCAACTAATACTTACCTCCAATTGTGCCCCTCGTTTAAGCAATCTATAATGGGAATGGCGGGCCATTTTTGGTAGCTGGAGGGGGACGTGGATTATGGATTATCTCTTGCCTTGAGACAAGGGCGGGGATAAAAGGCGTATTCAGAGAAAGAGTGATTTTGGATTTTAAAATAGCGGCGTACCATAACTGTCGATTTAAAACCCCATAATATTCCATAGTCCAGGCCTATCATTTTAATCAATAAAGGACAGTTTTAAGGCCTTGGGTGTTCTTGAATTAGGTCATTTGTCATCCAACTTATTATGACACTATACGGGCAGGATAATGCCACAAACCCTTACAAGACTGGCCAAAAGCCTTAGCAAAGCACCTGCTTTGTCAAGAACTCCATGCATTTGCTGCACTCGATCTTCTGGATATTGCGTGAGACCAGCAAAAAAAAACAAGCTGCACTTTTGGATCAATATCCTTCGGCAGCTCCGCCATCTTTGTCCGCAAAGATCCGTTGCTTTCCATCCCCCCTCACGGAAGGATTGGCCTTATCGGGATAAGTGTTATTTATATTTACTTTTATCAGGTCCTAATGAGAACACAAGCTCTTGCTAGGTTTTATTTTGTCTATATCCCAAGGTATGAGTTGTTGGATCTTCATGCTTGGCTCATCCGCCCTAAATGTTGAAACATCCCAATTTACTGGTCGCTTGTGGGATAGCAGGTAGATTCTGATGAAGGTCGCAATCCGACACATTCAAGGCCTGCAATTTCCCCCTGTAAAACTTAGCAGAATTGGAGGAATCTCAGATTTTGTCGTTTCAGAACTGTTTTCCTGACTTTTGATAGGCCTATCTGATCATGTTTTCCCTGTCAAATATCCTTCCATAACTCCAGATTTTGATCAGGCCAGTCCAAGCAGGCCTAAT
>CALZLE010000249.1 GCA_945788205.1 uncultured Desulfuromonadales bacterium | reverse complement strand
TGACCGCCGAAGAACTTGCCGAAGTGCTCAAGGCCTATCGCACCCGCATGCTCGATCTACGCAGAGACAGTCGCTTCCGTTATATTTTCGTCTTCAAAAATTTCGGCGTAGAAGCCGCCGCCAATGTTCCACATTCGCATTCGCAGCTGATCGCCGTCCCGCTGATTCCACCAATGATTGCAACGGAGCTTGCCTCCTCCCGCGAGCACTTTGAACGCAAAGAACGCTGCCTGATCTGTGACCTGATCCGGCAGGAACGGGAAGCCGAAGAACGGGTCGTCCGCGATGATGGCAACTTCATCGTTTATGCCCCGTATGCATCAAGTTACCCCTTTGAATTGATGGTTGCACCTCTCGATCACGGCCACGATTTTACTCTGCAAACCGACCAGCAGCTGCTGTTGCTCGCCGACACGCTGGGTGATACCCTGCGCCGCATGCGCTCAATATTGCGCGATCCGCCCTACACTTTTATTTTGCACAGCGCCCCGCCAATGCACCTGCGTTGGGGCCGACCCGATTACTGGGCCTCGCTGCCGTCCGATTACCACTGGCATATCGAGATTGCTCCCAAGTTAACCAACGCTGCCGGATTCGAGTGGGGATCAGGCTTTCACATGAACCCGACTCCCCCGGAAGAAGCGGCGGAGTTTTTACGTCAAGCAGACCCATCGGTGATTTATAAACAAGATGATTGATAACTTTCGTGAAAATCTCTATCCCCTCGGGATTCACTGCGGCCACAGCTTCTGGCACCGCCTCCACCTGACCAGTCAATTTCGACTGCAGCCAGCTGCGACAAAAACCTATTTGCGCCAGCTGATCGCCGACGAACTGCGGCAAACGGAGGCAGACAGCCTCTCTGCTGCAGAGCTTGAGCTATTGGCGACAATCAACCAGGTTTTATTGCAGATTGGCCGGCATTTTCTTAGCAGCAGAAATTGCCGAATCGGCCGTCAGCAACTCAGCATTGATGGCGTCGAACTTCCGCTGCCACAACTCGACAAATCCCTGCAGCATTTTTTGCAACTGTTCCCAGCCTTGCCGATCGAGTTGGACAAACACACCCCGGTTGAGCTCATCGGCGAAGCAGAGGCCAATGGCCAGTTAAACGAGCTGGTGCTCGAGCTGTTCCTGCTTCATGCCCAGAGTCAGAACCAAGCAATTAAATCTGCCCGGACACTGTTCCTCTCCGAAGAGCAACAGCTACGGCAGAGCTGCAACTACCACAAACAATTACAATTGATCGATCGCGCATTGCCGGAAACTGACGATGGCTTTGGGCAGCGCCCAACCTCGCTATTAGGGCGGCTGTTGGAACCTTTACAGCACGCCGATGACCTGCCATCTCAGCTGCTCTTATTACAACAACAGTGGGAAGAAATTCTGCCGGAAGAGCTACGGGTCCGCATCGGCGGAGCCTTGACACTTTTTGAGCGGGAAGGATACCGACCCGACTTTCCCGGCGAACCGGAAACGACCCCCCTTAACCCAGCGTCTTATGCTGACCACGAATACGCCAACTTCACAACTGACGTCGATTGGATGCCACGCACCGTGCTGCTGGCAAAATCGACCTATGTTTGGCTGCAGCAGCTATCACACAAGTATCGCCAGCATATTCACCGGCTCGACCAGATCCCTGATGAGGAGTTGGATGACCTCGCCAATTCCGGGTTCAGCAGTCTTTGGTTGATCGGTATCTGGCAACGCTCTAAAGCATCACTGAAGATCAAAAACCTCTGCGGCCAGCAGCAGGTCGCCGCATCGGCCTACGCGATTGATGACTACCGGATTGCCGATGATCTCGGCGGCGATGCAGCACTGGAAAACCTTCGCTTCCGCTGCCAACAGCGCGGCATTGATCTGGCTTGCGATGTGGTCACCAATCACACCGGCATTGAATCTGCCTGGATGCAGCAACATCCGGACTGGTTTATTCAGGTCCCGCACCCGCCCTATCCCGGCTATCAATTCACCGGACCGGATTTGAGCGAGAGCCCGGACTACGCTATGCAGATCGAGGATGGTTATTACAACAACAGTGAGGCAGCTGTTGTTTGCCGCTATCAGCATCGCCACAGTGGTGAAACCCGCTATATTTATCACGGTAATGACGGTACCCATCTGCCCTGGAATGACACGGCGCAGCTCAATTACCTGCTGCCACAAGTCCGCGAAGCGATGATCCAGCTGATCATTCAGGTGGCACAACGTTTCCGGGTCATCCGTTTCGATGCCGCCATGACCCTGGCGAAACGCCACTTCCAACGGCTCTGGTTCCCGCTGCCAGGCAGTGGTGACGCGGTACCGTCACGGGCAGATCACTCACTTTCGAACGAAGATTTCCACAAACTTTTCCCGGCTGAATTCTGGCGGGAATTGGTCGACCGTATCCGGGAAGAAGCTCCCGACACACTACTGCTGGCCGAAGCATTCTGGCTGATGGAAGGATATTTTGTCAGAACTCTCGGCATGCACCGAGTCTACAACAGTGCATTTATGAACATGCTGAAACGGGAAGAAAACGATAAATATCGCCAGACGATAAAGAATATTCTCTCCTTCGATCCGGCAATTTTGCAGCGCTTTGTAAATTTTATGAGCAACCCGGATGAGAAGCCAGCGATTGAACAATTCGGCCGAGAGGATAAATACTTCTGCGTGGCGACGATGCTCGCGACGATGCCCGGTCTGCCGATGTTCGGCCACGGACAGGTTGAAGGTTACGAAGAAAAATATGGCATGGAGTACCTGGCTCCACGCTGGCAGGAAGAGGTTGATCATCAGTTAGTTGAACGGCATCGGCGGGAAATTTTCCCGCTCCTGCGGCACAGAGCACTTTTCAGTGGTTCAGATGCGTTTCAACTTTATGATTTCATCTCCGACTACGGCATAGAAGAGAACGTCTACGCTTACAGTAATCAACTCGAAGCGCAGCAGGTGTTGATCCTCTGCAACAACTCTTCCCATCAGATTGAAGGTAAAATCGGAGCTGCAGTTCCCAGGGCCGATGGAAAGACGGTCGATTATATCAGGGCCTGCAACATTGACCTTGCTGGTGATTTTTTGATCGCGAAGGACCTGAGTCAGCAGAAACAACATTTATTCCCACTTGGGCAACGGCCCAATGTAGGTAAATTCACCCTTCCTGCGTACGCCCACCGGGTGTTCAGTGACTTCCACACGGTCACGGACAGCGACGGTCGCTGGCTTCAGCTCTGGCAACGTTACGGTGACTCGGGTCGTCAAGACCTGTATGCAGACCGTGAAACCCTACTCGTTGAGCCGATCTTCCAGCTGACCGAGGAGCTTTTTGAGATTCCCCATCCAGATCGGGCAAAAAGAAAATTTGCCCAGTTGCACCAACAACTGCGGGATGAAATTAACAAACCGGAATTAAGCCATCTTTCGACACAGAACTTAATTAAGTTACTCCTCCGAGCCAGCTTTGCCGACGGCAACGAATTGCCCGAAAAACTCATTAACGAATTTATATTTTTTGCGGAAGCAGACGATCTGATTGAGCAAAAAGCTCATTATAATTGGCTCGATCGGTTATATAACCGACGCGAATGGCGAAAACTCTTAAGTTGCAATTATTATAATGAAAATGACTACTGTCATCAGGAGTCCTTCGAGCAGCTGCTGAAAACTTTTTTTATCTCCCTAATCTGCACTTCTCATAAACACGAACCATATAATTTCAAAGAGTTAAATGACAAACTAATCCATATATTAATTAATCTATCTGAAATCCGCAGTATTGTCGCAGAGTCTGACTATCAAGTGGACATTTTTTTGCATCGTCTCGACGCAGGGCCAGAACCAGAACCGGTTCTCCCCGCAGCGACTGGAGGCGAACACGCAATGAAGATCCTATTTGTCACACCAGAAGCGACACCTTTTGCCAAGACGGGTGGCCTCGCAGACGTTGCAGGCTCACTGCCACGAGCTTTGCGTCAACTCGGCCATGACGTCCGGGTCATTCTCCCCTGCCATCGTTCCGCAGAACGAAGCGGGCTGAGCCTGCGCAAGGGCCGCAAAAGTGTTGAAATCGACCTTGAGGGGGAAAAATATCGGGGCAGCTTAAAACAGACGTCCCACGATGGTGTCCCCTTCTGGTTTATCGATTGCCCTGAGTTTTTCGACCGCGAACAACTCTACGGGACCTCAGATGGTGACTACCCTGACAACAGCTTGCGTTTCGGGTTTTTCAGTCGCGCCGTTCTGGAGATGATCCGGCGACTCGACTTCAGACCGGATGTTATCCACATTCACGATTGGCAAACCGGCTTTATCCCGGCTCTGTTGCGAACTGAATATCGCCACAACCCCTTTTACGCCAACATTGCGACCCTGCTGACGGTTCACAACCTTGGCTATCAAGGGATGTTTTCCAAAGACATCCTGCGGCAATTGAACCTGCAGGACAAACTCGGCAGCGAAAAAGGAATGGAATATTTCGGTGAACTGTCGGTCCTAAAGGGTGCCATCAACTACTCTGATGTCATCAACACGGTTTCGCCAACCTATTGTCAGGAGATTCAAGGACCGGAGCAGGGACACGGGTTTGACGGTATTTTACGCAACCGGGCAGAGGACTTACACGGCATTATCAACGGGCTGGATAGTCGCTCCTGGGATCCCGCACTCGATCAAGCACTGCCAACTCCTTTCAATATGGAAAACCTCAACGGCAAACGTGCCTGCAAACGACTGGTGCAAAAAGAACTCGGACTGGAAGTCCGCCATGATGTGCCGATCGTTTCGGTGGTCAGTAGGCTGGATCGGCAAAAAGGGATCGATTTAATTCAGCAGGCGTGGCCACAATTGCTGGAACGGGACATTCAGTTTGTTCTGCTTGGTTCCGGAGACCGCGAATCGACAGCGTTCTGGCGTGAACAGCAGCAACGAAATCCGAAGCAGGTTTCCATCAATTTGACCTTTGATGAAAGGCTGTCGCGACGGATCTTTGCTGCCAGCGATATGCTGCTGGTGCCGAGCAGGTACGAGCCCTGCGGGCTGACCCAAATGATTGCTCTGCACTACGGTGCACTGCCGATCGTACGAAAAACCGGGGGGCTGGCAGACACTGTTACTGATGTAGAACAAAACCCGCGGAGTGGCTACGGCTTTGTTTTTGAGAATTCCAGCAAAGAGGCGCTACTCGCGTCCCTCGATCAAGCACTGGCAATATACCCACAACGCAGTCGTTGGCTGACGCTGGTAAAACGGGGCATGAGTCAGGATTTCAGTTGGGAAAATTCTGCGATGCAGTATCACGAACTCTACACCAAAGCCCGCGATTACCGGCAGATGCCGGCTGCTTAAACACAAAAAGGCTGTCCCGATGGGCAGCCTTTTCTTATTTAACGCGGCATTTTTAAGACTGTTTGAGCTTTTGCAGGTATTCTTCCCACTCCAGCGGCAGCAGATCCTTCTTTCGATTATTGCAGTCTTTGCACGCTGGCACACAATTGCCTTTGGTACTACGGCCGCCACGAGCCACTGGCACCAGATGGTCGAGGGTCAATTCCTTCGGCGGGACCGTTTTTTCACAGTAATAGCAGACCCCTTTTGAAACACGGCTCTGCCACCACCCCTGTTTGCGCAAAACTCGAGCTTTTTCACGCTCTCGCCGAATTGTCGCCTCATCAACATCTAACCCGTACTCGATCATAATCTCTGCCTCTTCCTCATCAGTGCATCGCGGGATTATTGCACATTTTCTTGATTTGTGCGATTTTAACGCGCTGCTCTGCAGCAGAAACAATAACTCAATCACGAGATAACTTATGAAAATCCTTATCATTGGTGCTGGCCAGGTCGGCTATTTCCTCTGCGATCGTCTGTCTCGCGAAGGACACGCCGTTACCCTGGTCGACCAGTCCGAGGAAACCATTGAGCGGGCCCAGGATCGACTGAACGTCCTCGGTGTCTGCGGCAATGGCGCCAGTGCCGAAATTTTGGAGCAGGCGGGCATTAAAGACACCGACATCTTCATCGCTGTTACCAATATGGATGAAGTCAACATTCTCGCCTGCCTGCTGGCACGGGAATATCAAGTCACAACTCGGGTCGCCAGAACCAAAAGCATCGAGTACACCCGCAACAAGGCGATCCTGTCTAAAGAGAAACTGGGCATCGACCTGCTGATTAATCCAGAGGATGCGGTTGCTGAAGAACTGTTCAAACTGGCCTGCACGTCTCGCGCGTTCGATGTCGCCGAGTTTGCTGAGGGGCAAATTCACTTTCAGGGCTTCCGGATCACTGAATACAGCCCGATCTGTGATTTAACTTTGGCGGAACTTGGTGAATTGCGCGGCGTTTATCGATTTGTTGTCGTTGCCATAAACCGGGGTAAAAAGACGATTATTCCCCGCGGCGAAGACGCTATTCAGGCTAACGATAAGATCTATATTTTTGCGCACCAGGATGAGCTTCCCGCAATCAACTACATGTTGCGCTCAGAGCAGGAAGTGGTCAAATCAAGCCACCGCGCTTTTGTTCTCGGTGGCAGCCGAATCGGTGTGCAGATCGCACAATACATGGAACAGCATAATTTCAGCATCAAACTGATCGAAAAAAATGAAGAGCACTGCTATAAACTGGCAGAAGAGTTAAACAAAGCGGTGGTTATCAATGCCGAAGGCCTCGACCTGCAAACCCTTCTCGACGAAGGCCTGGAGGACGCCGATGTCTTTGTCGCCGTCACCGATAACGATCAGACCAATATCCTCACCTGCCTGCTCGCCAAACAACAATCGGTAAAACGAACCTTGGCTCTGGTCAGCCAGCCAGAACTGATCGATCTTGCCTCCGAGCTCGGTATTGATGCCTGTGTTTCACCACGCATGGCCGCAGCAAGCACTATTTTAAAGTTCGTCCGCCGCGGTGAGATCATCAACCTGACTGCGGTCGAAGACAGCGACTCAGAAGTCCTCGAGTTTGAGATGACACCGGATAGCGGCTTACTCGATGTCCCGTTAAAAGATTTGCACTTCCCGCGTGGTGCCATCATCGGTGCCATCGTTCGTGGCCACAGTTACGAAATCCCGACTGGTGAAAGCAAACTGGCCGAAGGGGATCGGGTGGTGGTTTTTGCGCTGCCCAACGCACTGCAGAAGGTTGAAAGGTTTTTTTCCTGAATGAATCTCATTTTGACCCTGCGGATTCTCGGCGCCCTGCTCCTTTATCTCGGCGGCACACTGCTGCTGCCGGTTCCTTTCTCTCTCTTTTATCAAGATGGTGTCTGGCCATCATTTATCTATTCTGCGCTGATCAGTTTCAGTGTCGGCGGAATCCTCTTCGCCTCGTGCCAAAGCCCAAAAGATCTTTCGGTGCGGGAAGGTTTTGCCATTGTCACTTTCGGCTGGACCTTCTTCGCGCTGTTCGGAGCGCTGCCGTACGTATTTTCCGGAGCAATCCCATCACCACTTGATGCCTTCTTTGAAACCATGAGCGGTTTCACCACCACCGGATCGACAATCCTGACCGAAATTGAAGCCTTGCCGAAAAGTCTGCTGTTCTGGCGCTCACTAACTCAGTGGCTCGGCGGGATGGGGATCATTGTCCTGTCGCTGGCGATTCTGCCGATGCTGGGGGTCGGTGGGATGCAGCTGTTCAAGGCCGAAGTTCCCGGCCCAACAGCGGACCGGCTACGCCCGCGGATTCAGGACACTGCAAAACTTCTCTGGGGTGTTTACCTGCTGCTGACCGCCACCGAAGCGCTGCTGCTGATGTTCGGCGGTATGAATTTTTTCGATGCCCTCTGTCACTCCTTCGCCACCCTGGCGACCGGTGGATTTTCGACCCGCAATGCCTCGATC
>CALZLE010000248.1 GCA_945788205.1 uncultured Desulfuromonadales bacterium | reverse complement strand
CTATGCCCAGATTCTGGCGCCGATGGTATTGGTCTGGTCGATCGCCAGCCCTTTGAGCAGCCTCCTGGTTGTCGGGAGCCGGCTCACGGAAAGCCTGCTGTTTACAATAGCAGAGCTATTCTTTAAAATTGCCTCTATTTTTATTGGAGCTTCTTTAGGGGATATCGAGATCACACTGGTCTTGATGGCGGCCTCTGGGTTGGTCCTTTGTCTTTTTTCAACCTGGCGATTCTTGAGGGTTGCGGGGGTGGGGTTCGGTCTGCTATTTCGGAAAGGCGTCAGTATTTTTTTGCTCAATGGGTCATTCCTGATTATGCTTTTTCTGGTTACTCATCTCGGCGAAGGGGGGTATTACGCTCTGGGCGGCTTCCTGCTTTTTGTCCCCCTCGGGATAATAATTTCGCTGAACCATCTGCACGTTGCGGCGGCTCGACCTTGAAGAAAATCTGTTTTTTGGGGACTGGTCTGTGGAGCGCTCGCTTGGCCGAACTGGTTAATCGGCATGGCAGTGGCGCTGTTAAGGCAATTCCTGTAAGGTTGAGAATCTGCTCTTTTTTAAGACGATTCCCCTCCCTATTGCGGGCCGATGTGCTGGTGCGGGTCGGCTTTCGCCCTGGGGTAGGGAGCCTGCGTGGCATTGTATTCGACTTTTTGTGGTTGTTGATCGTGCTGCTTAATTCAGGGGCTCAGCGTGTCTATTATTGGATTGGTACTGATGTGCTGAGAACACTTGAAGACCAAACCAAACGGCCGTGGTGGATTAGGCAATATTTCTTTGAGTGCGCAAAAAATCAGAACCAGCATTTTGCCGCCGCTCCTTGGCTCGCTAGAGAGCTTTCCGATGCCGGTATTTCAGCCAAAAGCGTGCTGTTTCCGTCGCCCCTAAATTGTCCAGTGACCCCTCCTGATTTTCCTCCCGATTTCAGTGTGCTGTCATACATTCCGGACAAGCGCTACAATTTCTATGGTGGAAAGACGCTTCTCCAAGTGGCGCGAAACTTGCCGGAGATTACTTTTCATGTGGTTGCCGGCGAGGGGGCTTGGGCTGAAGACCCGCCAGCCAACCTGCAGTTCCATGGCTGGCTCAGCGATATGACCTCAATGTACATGCGCACCTCAGTTGTGGTGCGACTTGTCCCTCATGACGCTCTCGGTGGGACGGTGAGGGAGGGTCTGGCTTTCGGAAGATATGTTATTTATTCCTTCAGGCTGCCCCATGTCATGCAAGTTCCCTGTGACGATGTTGCCGCACTGCAAAAGGAGTTGATGGGTCTTTTTGATTTGCACAGGGCTGGTGAGTTGCCACCCAATGTAGCTGGAATGGAATTTGCCAAAAAAAACTTCGATGAGCGAAAGCTTACTCAAGAATTGATCGAGGAGTTGGTTTATAGCTAGAGGCGGGCTTTGCAGCGGCCAGCTTGCTGCTCTCCTCTGTAGCTCTAGGCAACATCGGGATGGTGTGAACGCCGACTCTGCGAAAGGCTCAGCGCCAGACTCCCCCGTTTTGCCCACGGACGTAAAGCGGGCGACTGGTTTTCAGCACCAACGTAAACCAGGACCAGCGGTCCTTCTAGAGAAATTTGTAGTAACTGGTCAAATGCCGTCGGGGTTTCATCGCCAGTAAGTAGTTGGTCCCGAGCCTTTCGGCAGCACCTGAGCCAGAAATGTGATAGCGTCAAGCATGACCGTTTAGATATTGGAACGCTTTGAAGGCACGGGCACGCACGGTGGCCAATATGTCAACCATTTATTTTGTGCTTCAGAAAAATTTCAAAGATCGTGAAACTCTAAACTTCAGCACTGATAGATTGTGGGCTGTGAAAAGATATTGCTGTACTTAAAGGGGCATAGTGGTTTAGTTGTTTGGTCAGGAGCGAAGTGGCAGCGAGGTTAGATGATTAAAATTAGCATTTTCACAAGTACTAGGGCTGAATATGGGCTTCTGTATTGGTTGATCAAGGGATTGGACGATCACCCTGATTTCGAGATGCAATTGATCGTTTCAGGTACCCACTTGTCACATGAGTTTGGCTATACCGTTACTGATATAGAAAATGATGGGTTTGTACCCTTCGCTAGGATTCCGGTCTTGATTTCGGATGATTCGCCACCTGCCATCATCCGCTCGTCTGCTATGTTGTCAATGGCATTGGCTGATTATTTTTCTCGTGAAAAACCCGACTTTTTTGTGGTGTTGGGTGATAGGGTCGAGCTATTGGCCGCCTGCAAAGCCGCATTGATCAGCCGGGTGCCGATTGTCCATATTCACGGTGGGGAAATAACGGAAGGTGCGGTTGATGAAAAGGTTCGCCATGCAGTAACAAAGTTGGCTGACTTGCATTTTGCTTCTACCGAAGAGTATTGCCAACGTATTATCCAGATGGGTGAAGATCCTATGAGGGTGGTGAATAGTGGTGCGCTGGGGTTGGAATCAGTGCGGAAAGGAGCTGTCTGGCCCCTGGAAAAAGTGTCAGAGGTGGTTGGTGATGATTTGCGGGATGACTATTTTCTCGTGGTTTATCACCCTGAAACTTGTAAAGAGGAGGAAGATGTAAAGCCATTGTTTGAGGCTCTTTCTCGCTATGACCAATATAAAAAAGTCATTATTTATCCAAATTCAGATGCCATGAGTCGCACTGTAATCGACTCGATTCATGCCTTTCAGACCGACTATCCACACCAAGTTACATTGGTAAAATCTCTTAAGCGTGAAGGTTATCTGGCCCTAATGCAGCATTGTTGTCTGTATATTGGAAATTCCTCGTCGGGGATTATCGAAGCTCCGGCATTTAAAAAGCCCATAATCAATATTGGTAAACGGCAACATGGCCGGATTCGCTCGGAAGCAACTCTGGATGTGGATATGGAACTCGACCAACTGCAAAAAGCCATTGAAGCCGCTTTGTCTCAGGATTATTTGTCGCGGCTGGAAAGGGTCGATAATCCCTACGGTGGAGGCTTTTCGTCGCAGATTATTATTGATGTCCTTTCTGGGCAGACTGGAAAATCATTAGCGCAAAAACGTTTTCATGATTTGGAATTTTAAGATGCACACCTATATCATCGCTGAAGTAGGAGTGAACCACAACGGTTCAATGGAACTAGCTAAAAAATTAATTCATGTCGCTAAAGATTGTGGTGCTGATGCCGTAAAGTTTCAGACGTTTGAAACTGAAAAGCTCGTGACGCAGTCAGCGAAGAAAGCGGCCTACCAAGATAAAAATGACAATTCAACTGCTTCTCAGGCCGAAATGTTGCGGAAACTGGAATTAACGATTGATGACTTTATCGAATTGGATCGTGAATGCCGCGCTGTTGGGATTGATTTTCTGACCACCTGTTTCGATTCCGAATCCTTGTCCATGATTGCACAAGAATTGAAGCCCACCGTACTTAAAATCGGCTCCGGCGACTTGACCAACCTGCCGTTTCTGATCGAGCACGCCAAAACAGGAGTTGAACTGATCCTCTCCTCGGGGATGGCGACACTCTCTGAAGTTGAAGATGCACTGGCTGCGCTGGCATTTGGCTATCTCGAAAAGAATAAGGAAATGCCTGATAGCTACCAGTGGCTCAAGCATCACTACTTCTCATCTGAAATGATTGAGAAAATTAGCTCAAAAGTCACTCTTCTCCACTGCGTGACGGACTATCCGGCACAGCATAAGGATCTAAATTTGGATGCAATCCGCCAGCTTCGACAAGCATATTTGTTGGATGTCGGTTACTCGGATCATTCCTTGGGGATTGAAGCCTGTTGCGCGGCTGTAGCCCTTGGTGCAACCTGCTTGGAAAAACACCTTACGTTGGATACTGCTTTGCCTGGGCCGGACCATGCCGCCTCCTCCTCCCCGGAAGAATTCAATCTGTTTGTTGACGCGATTCGCAATCTTGAACAGGCTCTACGGCCACGGGTAAAGGCGCCTTCAAGGCGGGAACTGGCCAATCTTGAGGTGGCAAGGAAGTACCTGGTGGCTGCCTGTGATATCCGGCAGGGGGAAGTGCTGAAGGGGGAGCACATCGAAATTAAACGATCAGCCTATGGCTTGTCACCTGGTTCATATTGGGATGTTATTGGTACGGTTGCCAGGAAAGACTACTTACCTGGGGAGATCCTGTAAAATGAAGAAGAAATATTTAGCAATAATCCCGGCAAGGGGTGGGAGTAAGAGATTACCAGGAAAAAACCTGATGGTAATAGGTGGAGATTCTTTGGTTGGTCATGCAATTAAGTCAGTTTGCAGCCTTGAAGAAATAAGTCTGATTTGTGTAACGACCGACGATCAGGATATAAAAAATGAGGCAATAAAATATGGTCCTTATATCCACTTTGATAGACCTTCTCATCTTGCGGATGATGAAGTGAAAACGTTTGATGTGGTTAAGCATGCTATTCAATGGTTTAAGAATCGTGGTGAAAAGTTTGATACGGTGATTGTTTTGCAACCAACGTCCCCCTTGCGAAGTAAACTCCATGTACGAGAGGCTATACAATTATACGAGAAAAAGCGTGCTCATGCGGTCGTTTCTGTATGTAAGGTTGAGCACCCATTGGAGTGGTGTTCTAGGCTTGGTGTAGATGGCACTATGGAAGGTTTTGGTAGGAATCTAAAATCTACAGAAAGATCACAAAATTGTAATGAGGCTTATCGATTGAATGGTGCAATATATGTCTATGATTTAAATATGCTGATTAATAAGGGCGGTTTTTTTTATGACGAAAAAACATATGCATACCAAATGAATAATTTTGATTCAATTGATATAGATAGCTCAAATGATTTTTTTATTGCGAGGTGTTTGTTTGATTATAAGAACTTTGAAATTTGTTGATTTTTAAATTTTATGTTTATTTTAGCTAAGGGGAAAATGCTGAGACTGGTTTTTTTGTTATTTGTCACCTCTCCTATTTTTGTTTTCTTAAGTATGTTTTTGAAGTGCTCATTTCTTTTTTGTCAAGCTTTGTCTTTGACAGTAATTATGAAGTGGGCTGGAGGAAGTGTCTATCCTATTTTTACTGAATACCTTGGTTATGAGGGTTCATCTTATGTTTATCCGGCATTTGCGGCATTGGTTTTTGCACTATCTTCAGTTTTTTCATTGTTTTCTAAAGTTTTCGCTATAAGGGCTATAAAAAAGGTAGAATATAAAATTGTCAGTAAATTTAGTGGTTCAAGCTACCCACTAAGTGTTGGAGATTTGAAAAATGTTGTTAAACTGCTTTTGCATTTTGTAGATATTGTTGTCCCGGCCTTACTTCTGTTTTTTGTATCTCTTGCTTGGATGTATGTTTCTGTAAGTGCAGTTGCTATTGTTTTGACCATTATCGTTTTTATGATTTTTCTTGTGAGGTTTGGCGTTCGCTATTCATCAAAGAAATATCAATATAAGAGAGGAAAGCATAAAGTTGAGGAGTATGTGAGTAGCGAGGAACATGATAGCTATTTAAGCGTACTTCTTATGTCAAACTATACCACCGCAGTTATCGTTCCAGTTTCAGCCTTTCTCATGGTTTTGGGGATGGTCGGTGTTCATTATTATTCCGTTGAATTGGGTGAGCATGCAAATAAGTTGGCTGCTTTGACGGCAGTCGCTTTGCTGCAGGCAAAAGCATTTGTGGGAATGACCTTAAAGATGGGGTCCTGTTATAAAAGTTTAGTGGCAGTTGATTTGGTTCTTTTCGGCGATGAATAGGTTTGTAATGTTTTGGGAATCGTGGATTATTTTAGGTGAGGTTGGTCTTGACTCCTAAAGAATCAATAGAGTGGGTAACTTTCGTAGAAGAAGCTGTTTCGGATCTGGAATTTCAATATTTTGGTTTAGATTGTTGGCCTATTGTGCGAAATACTATAATGTCCCTAGTTTTTACAAAAGAAAAAGTGAGCTTGAGGACTGGTTGTAAAATACGTAGCCTTGTTTTTAGCCTTAAATCGTTCTTTAGGTTTTTTTTCTCTGGAAAAGCAGATGTGATTTTTTTGACTGGAAGTAAATATAGTGAAAAGGTAGGAAATTATAGGTATTTTAAAGAAATTCATGTGCTTGCAGAGCATGAAAAAGATAATAATAAGGCGACTAAGATTGTTGTTACTGATTTGCATCAATCTAAGGAAGGGTTTATTGATGATGACCCTTTCAATATGGCGCTATTGACTTATATTTCTGCAGCAATTTCACGGGTGTGGAGTTTTTTTCCATCTAGGCGTGTTGATAAATATTTAGATGAAGTTGTAAATGTCATTTTGAAAACGACCGATAGTTATGATTTTGGTGGTGAATTCAATGATG
>CALZLE010000247.1 GCA_945788205.1 uncultured Desulfuromonadales bacterium | reverse complement strand
GCTATACAAAGGTAGGTTACTTTATCTATTTGATTAGGTCAAAGACCTTCTGTTAACCGTGGTTTTCGGTTAGCGATTTGAACTAAGGGCTAATGTCTTCGGCACTAAAGTGAGAGCTGATGCCGTATTTATGCAGCTTGCGGGCGACGGTCGGCTGGCTCATGCCGAGGGCGGCGGCGATCTGGTGTTGCTTGCGGTGACGTTTGCTTGCCTCCAGCAGGACCCGACGTTCGACCGATTCGAGGATTTGGGACATATTCATTTCTGCTGGCCAGTTACCGAGCTGCAGTTCGATGTCGTTTGCCGAGTCGGAAAGGACCGATTGCGGCAGGTCGAGAACGTCGAGCAGGTTGGTGTCGGACATCACGACCAAGCGTTCGCAGATGTTCATCAGTTCGCGGACGTTACCGGGATAGGAGTAGCGAACCAAAATATCGAGGGCAGCGGCGGTCAGACGTTTTTCGCCACCGGAGCGCTTGGAAAAGTGTTCGATGTAGGAGCGGATCAGGGGCGCCAGACATTCTTTTCGTTCGCGTAGCGCAGGGATCGACAGAGGAATGACGCTGAGTCGGTAATAGAGGTCGAGTCGAAAGGCTCCGGCGTCGACCATCTGTCGCAGGTCGCGGTTGGTGGCGGCGAGAATGCGGACATCGATCTGGCGACTTTGGGTGCTGCCCAAACGGGTGATTCTGCCATCTTCCATAAAACGCAGCAATTTGACCTGTGAGGCGAGGGGCAGCTCGGCGATTTCATCGAGAAAGATGATGCCACCGTCGGCCAGTTCGAGGTGGCCCGGCTTGTTGCCGACGGCACCGGTGAACGCTCCCTTTTCATAGCCGAACAGCTCGGCTTCAATCAGATTTTCGGGAATCGCTCCGCAGTTGATTTTGATGATTGGTTGTTCGGCGCGAGCGGAATTTTTATGGATCAGATCGGCGAATAGGCCTTTGCCAACTCCCGACTCGCCGAGCAGCAGGATGGTCGAATCGACTTCGCTGACTTTGATGGCCTGTTTGAGCGCTTTGACCATGCAGGGGCTTTTGGCGATCACTTGCTGACTGTCAAGCTGCTCCTGTTGCAGCTCTAATACTTGATGGCGAAACTGGTCGCCGATCGCCTGCTGTTCTTCCAGTTGCCGCTGCAGTCGGTCGGTTTCGGTGATGTCCCGTTCGCTGACCACCACTCGGATCAACTCTCCGCTATCATCAAACACTGGAGTGGCGGAGGAGATCAACTTGCGGCCGTGGCGATTCTCTTGCAGCAGGCTGACCGGTTCCCGTTTTTTGATCGCTTCAAGGGCGGCAGATGGCAGTATCACCAAGCCTTCTTCGGCCACATCCAGATAGTCGCGCCCGACCAGCTGCGTGGCCGAGGCGTTGTTGATCCGCTCCGAAGCGGGGTTGACGCGCAGAATCCGACCTTGACCGTCGCAGACGAACAGCCCGTCAGCGGAAGAATTGATAATGGCGTCATGTTCCCAGGTCAGTTCCTGGATGCTTCGATTCATTTCTCTGCCCCCGCCAGAAATAGATCAGTGCGACATCAGGACCGGGACGGTCATGTACTCGAGCAGGTAGCGGCCGACTTCGCCGAGGGATTGATGGCCCCGGCGGTATTGGGAAAAGGCCCCGAGCACCAGCAGGTCGATCCCTTCATCTGCGCAGCGGTTGAGCAGCAGGTCGCCGATACTCAAGTCGCCGGTAACATGCTTTTCGCCCGACAGCTGTGGCAGCTCGTAGCGGGCCAGATGTGCGCAGATATCGGCATCGTGGGCTTCGTAGACTTCATCGCCATGTTGCCCCTGTATCGTCATCACTTGCACATGTTCGGCCTGTCGCAGCAGCGGCATGGCGTCATGCAAAGCGCGGGAGGATTCCGGGCCGCCGCGCCAGGCGAGCATCACCTGTTTGCCGAACTTTCTGAAGCTGCCGGCATAAGGGACCACCAGCACCGGCCGACCGGAGCCGAGGACCGCTTTCTCTGGCAGGTTGTGGGGTGTTGCGCGATCCGGGGCGTCAAAATCGGTTTGGCTGACAACCAGCAGGTCACGGTAGTGAGCATGCAGGTTCAGGGCATGTGGCAGGTCAAGACCACTCTCGACGCAGTCGATGCAAATCCAGTCTGACACCAGCCCGGCTTCAGCGACCAATTCTTCAAACATCTTTTTTGCCGTATCGGCCTGCCGGAGTTGGTCGATATGCTTCGAGGCATAGTAGGGGTGCGGGATTACGTAGATGCCGGTGAGATGAGATCCCTGCTGCTTCGCCAGTTGGAGAGCAACCTGCAGCCGTGATTCGCAGGTTGAGCGATTGTCGATATGGACCAGGATATCTTTAAGGTTCATCTGTTTACCCTCTTATGATGTTTTAGTGTTTCTTCCCCAGGTAGGCTTCCTGCACCTTCTCTGATGCCAGCAGTTCTTCTGACGTCCCGGAGAGAGCAATTTTTCCGACATCCAGCACGTAGCCGCGATCAGCGAGTTTCAATGCTGCTTTGGCGTTCTGCTCGACCAGCAGGACAGTGACGCCACTTTTGGCGATCTCTTTGATCTGCTTGAAAATCGCTTTCACCAGAATCGGCGCGATCCCGAGGGATGGTTCGTCGAGCAGCAGCATCTCCGGTTTGCTCATCAGCGACCGGCCGATGGCCAGCATCTGCTGCTCGCCGCCGGAGAGGGTTCCGGCCAGCTGCTTGCGGCGCTCTTTAAGGCGCGGGAACAGCTGGTAGACCCAGTCGAGAACTTCGCGATCCATTTTTTTCTGCGAGAAAGCGCCGAGCATCAGGTTCTCTTCAACGGTCAGGATGCCGAACACCCGGCGACCTTCCGGCGAATGACTGATCCCCAGTTTGACGATTTTATGCGCCGGCGTTTTGGTCAGCTCCTGACCTTTGAACATGATCGAGCCGGACTTGGCTTTCAGCAGCTGGCTGATGGTGCGCATGGTCGTGGTTTTACCCGCTCCGTTCGCGCCGAGAATGGTGACAATCTCTCCCTTGCGCACTTCCAGAGAAATTCCCTTGATGGCGGCGATGCTGCCGTAAGAGACTTCGAGATCCTTTATTGCAAACAAGACATCATTACTCATCGTCATCATCCTCACTTCCCAGGTAGGCCTCGATGACCGCCGGATTTTTCTGGATTTCTGCCGGGGTACCTTCGGCGATCTTTTTGCCGAAGTTGATGACCGTCAGGTAGTCGGTCACTTCCATGACCATGTCCATGTCGTGCTCGATGAGCAGCACCGTGACCCCTTTTTCGCGGATTTTGAAGATGGTTTCCAGCAGCTCCAGAGTCTCTTTATCGTTGAGGCCGGCGGCCGGTTCATCGAGTATCAGCAGGGTCGGTTCAACCGCCATCGCCCGGGCGATCTCGACGCGCCGTTGGATGCCGTAGGGGAGTGAGCCAACCGGGGTGGCGGCGAATTCACTCAGTTTGAAAAACTCGAGCTGTTCTTCGACCTTCTTCCAGTTCTCCAGCTCATCCCGCTTTTTCCCTGGAGTGGGGATGATGCCGTGCCACCAGCGCTGGTTGCTCTTGATGTGGCGGCCACTCATGATATTTTCGGCGACCGACATCTGGCCAAACAGGCGGATCGTCTGGAAGGTGCGGACGATACCGCGATCGACGATCTGGTACGGAGTCAGTCCGCGAATCTCTTCGCCGCGCCAGAGAACCGAGCCTTCTTCAGATTTGTAGATGCCGGTGATGCAGTTAAAGACGGTGGTTTTGCCTGCGCCGTTGGGGCCGATGATGCCGTAAATCTGACCACCTTCAACTTTGAAGCTGAGCGCGTCGACGGCGGTTAGGCCTCCGAAGCGCTTGCTGACATCGGTCAGTAGTAGTTCATTATGCGCCATGGCTGCCTCCCTTAATCAGGAACTTGGGGATTTTGCCAAAGGTGGCCGGGACAATGCCACGTGGTCGCAGAATCATCGCCGCGATCATCGCGAAGCCGAAAATAAAGTAACGCCAGGTGGCAAACTCGCGGAAGATCTCCGGCAACACAAACATGACGAAGACCCCGAGCAGAATCCCCGGCACCGACGAACCGCCGACGAGGACGATACTGAAGAACAGCACCGACTGGATAAATTCAAAGGCTTCCGGGCTGACCGCCGAATATTGGACGGCGAAGACAGTTCCCGCCAGTCCGGCGATGCCAGCACCAAGTCCGAAGGCGAAAATTTTGTAGACGCGGGTGTTGATGCCGATACTTTCGGCCGCCAGTTGATCTTCGCGCAGGTAGTGCAGGGCGCGTCCCGGTTTGCTCCCGGCGAGGTTGTGCATCACCCAGAGGGTTAGCAACAGGACAATGAAGGCAAAGTAGTAAACCGAGATCTGGCTCATCAGGTCGTAGCCAAAAATGCTCAGGGAGTCGAGGCCAAAAATGCCGTTCGGGCCGCCGGTCACGCCACCGAGGTTGTTCTGTAGCACCTGAACAAAAACGATATTGAAGCCGATGGTGACGACCAGCAGGTAGTCGCCGCGCAGGTGGACGATCGGCCCGGCCAGCAGAATGCCGAACAGCGCCGGGATCAAAATTGCCAGCGGAATCGTGGCGACGATCGACCAGCCGTATTCGTTATTGAGGATCGCTGTGGTATAGGCACCCATGCCGAAGAACAGCGCCTGGCCCATATTGAACATGCCACTTTTGCCGAGGATAATGTCCTGCGACAGGGCCACTACGGCAAAGATCAGAAAGGTGATTGCGACCGCCTGCCACCGGTCATTGAGCAGGTGCGGGAGCACCGCCATCACGGCGAAGAAGATCGGGTAAGGAAATTTCTGCAACTCTTTCATCAGACTTTCTCCGCAACCCGCTCACCGAGGATGCCAGTGGGGCGGACAATCAGGATTAAAATCAGCAGGATAAAGGTAAAAGCGTCGGCCCAGGTGCTGGAGACGTAACCGGCGATAAAGGCATTGAACAAGCCGAGTAGCATCCCGCCGAGCATGGCGCCTGGAATGTTGCCGATGCCGCCGAGAATCGCAGCGATAAAGGCGTAGAGGCCGTACTGCCAACCCATATTGAAGGTAATGCCGCGATAATAGAGACCGATAAACAGGCCGCCGACGGCACCGAGGGAGGAGCCAATGATAAAGATCAGAGCGATGATGTTGTTGACGTTGATGCCCATCAGTCGGGCGGCATCCTGATCGATGGAGGCGGCTCGAACAGCAGCCCCCATGCGGGTTTTTTCGACGAACAGGTAGAGGGCGAGCATCAGTACCAGCGACAGCACCAGGATGATCACCTGAATCAGGCTGATCACCACACCGCCGAGGTCCCAGTACACTTGCGGAACCAGTTCCGGGAAGATACGCATCCGCGGTCCCCAGATCAACATGATGCCGTTTTGGATCACCAGCGAAGCACCGAGCGCTGAAACCACTGCTGACAGGCGCGGCGCTTCACGTAAGGGGCGATAAGCAACCCGTTCTAGAATAATGCCGATCACTGCCATGGTAATTGCCGACAGCAAAAAGATGGCGATGACTGCGAACAGTGAGGTTGCTTGCCCCA
The DNA here is from genome assembly GCA_945788205.1 of uncultured Desulfuromonadales bacterium. Taxonomy (GTDB): domain Bacteria; phylum Desulfobacterota; class Desulfuromonadia; order Desulfuromonadales; family Geopsychrobacteraceae; genus Malonomonas. The sequence continues at coordinate 37,797 of CALZLE010000247.1, read as the reverse complement.
TCACCTGGGTATAGATGGTCAGGCCGACGAACGCCGAGGCCGCAACCATGTCGCCATGGGCGAAGTTAATCAACTTCATGACACCGTAGACCATGGTATAGCCGAGCGCGACCAGAGCAAACATGCTGCCGATGGTTAGGCCGTTCGCTAACTGTTGTAGAAAAATGTCCATAAAACTTATCTCCGAAGTTGGTGAATAAGCTGCCTTTCAGAAGCCAGAGGAGGACTGCGCCGTCCTCTTCTCGCGCCTGAGGGGCAGGGATGGGCGAGTCATGGCTCGCCCCTACGATCAGGCAATGTATCAGTTTTGTAGGGGCGACCTACAGGTCGCCCGTGACTCGTCCGAAATATACCGTTTACGTTTTTTTAGGCTAAAAAAAGGGGCGGGAGAATCGACATCTCCCCCGCCCCTCTGGAATGGTTCAAGCTTTTTTACTGAACATATTCGTTGGCGTATGTTCCGTCTGCCTGAATTTTTTTAACCACGTAGGCGCCGCCCTTGCGGTTGCCGTCTTTGGCGAAGGCAATTTGACCGGTGATACCTTCCAGTGGCTCTTTCATGTTGTGCAGGTAGTCAGCAGCAGCTTTGGTGTCGAAGCTTTTGTTCTGCTCCATGGCGTGAATGATAGCGCGCATGCCATCGATGTTCATCAAACCCCAGATCGAAGGCGGCATCTCGCCATATTTTTTCTGGTAGTCGGCGATAAAGGACTTGGCAATCTCGTAGGGGAGTACGTCCGGGGAAGGAACGTTGACGATGAAAGCGCCAGTTGCTGCTGAACCGGCCAGCTTGACGAAGTCCGGGTTGTCGTTGGCGTCACCGCCATAGAAGTCGGCCTTGATACCGAGAGCCATTTGCTGATTACGTAGCTGACCACCGTCGGAGTAGTAACCGGCGAAGAAGATCGCATCAGGATTCTTTGACTTGATGTTGGTCAGCACCGGGGTGAAGTTTTGCGAATCGGCTTTGATCTTATCGCGGGAAACCACGTTGCCGCCCAGTTTCTTGATTGCCGCTTCAGCGGCGTTGGCCAGGCCGTCAGCGTAAGTCGAGAAGTCGGAAATAACGACGATGCGCTGGTACTTTTTAACATTGACCAGGTAGTTGGCGACAAACTCGGCTTCAGCACTGTTCGGGAAAGAGTTGCGCAGAAAAGTCCAGTAACCCTTCTCGGTCAGGCTGTCGGCGGTACCGTCGGACGTCTGCAGGACGCCAGCCTTGTAGTAAGTCTTCTGAGCCGCTTCAGCGCAGGTCGAGGTGTAGGAGCCGATAACCATCTTGACCCCTTTATTGACCAGATCTTTGGCGCAGATCGCTGCAGCCATGGCGGTGCCTTGGTCGTCACAGGTGATGACTTCGATTTGCTTGCCCATCACGCCACCCTTGGCATTGATCTGCTCGGCGAGCAGCTGTACGCCATTTTCGATGCCTTGACCTTCGTTGGCGTATGAACCGGTAATTGGTGCCTGAACACCAACCTTCAAGGTGCCGCCGTGACTGTCAGCAAAAGCCGGAACGGCCAGCAGGGTGATGGCTGCAAGAGCCAACATCATTTTTCCGAATTTCATTTCGTTTCCTCCGTCATAGAAAAGGTGGGTGAATCGATCGTACTAAAAGCACGATGAACAATAACCTGACTGCAGCAAATTGCCTGAGTCGAAGTCGAAAACAGAAGTATAGCCAAACCAAACAGCAGTTTGGCAAAATTTATTGCATTGGTAGCAAATGAACTACCGATTGTTGACTCAGCCAGTACCACGCAACATCTGGAGCAGCGCGTGTCGGGCAATATTCGGATTTTCCTTCAAGCGCCGCCGTGAGTAGGGCATCCAGGATTCACCGTACGGGAGATAAACCCGCAGTCGGTGACCCGCATCGACCAGGATTTGACGCAGTTCCGGATCGACGCCGAGCAGCATCTGGAATTCGTACTGATCTTTGTTCAGGTTATACTTTTCGATCAGCCGCAAGGACTCGAACACCAGTTTCTCATCGTGGGTGGCGATTCCAACGTAAGCGCCATGCTTGAACATCTTCTCCAGGCAATAGATGAAGCTCCGGTTGATGGTATCCATATCTTTGTAAGCCGCGGTGCGTGGTTCGTTGTAAATCCCCTTGCAGAGGCGATAGTGCATCGGCTTGTCACTTAAGTCTTCGATATCCTGCGGTGTGCGGCGCAGATAGGACTGCAGCACGACGCCAACATTTTTTGGAAATTCATCCCGCAGGCGACGGTAGAAGTCGAGGGTTTGATCGGTGCACTCGATATCTTCCATGTCGATACGTACGAAGTTATTCAGCTCGGCCGCTTTAGCGACAATTTCGCGGACGTTCTCAAAGGCAAAATCTTCGTCGAGCAGCAGGCCCATTTGGGTCGGCTTAAGTGACAGGTTGCCATCCAGCTTCTCACGATCGATCGTTTCCAGAATCTCCAGGCACTGCTTTTTGAAAAATATCGCCTCTTCTTTGGTTTTAATAAATTCGCCGAGAATATCGACGGTCAGAATCATCCCTTGCTCATTCAGCTTTCGACCGACCAGCACGGCATCACTCAGTTGTTCTCCTGCGATATAGCCTTTGGCGAAAAAACCGACAATCGGACCGGGGATGTGCATGATGGTCTTGGAAACCAGGAAGTTGAAGATCGACATTGTAGCTCCGTTTCAGTTTAGGGTCGGTCCTGCGGCCGAGCTTCTGCCCGGCCGCGGTTAAAGACGCTCGACTTATTCCTCATCCATAAACGGGTATTCGAAGCTGGTCGGCGGCACGAAGTTTTCTTTGATGGTGCGCACCGAGGCCCAGCGCATCAGGTTCTGCTTGCTGCCGGCTTTGTCGTTGGTGCCGGAGGCGCGGCCGCCGCCGAACGGCTGCTGGCCAACCACGGCGCCGGTCGGTTTGTCGTTGATGTAGAAGTTGCCGGAGGCGTTTTCCAGCTTTGCCAGCGCCAGACTGACGGCGGTCCGCTCTTGAGCAAAGACGGCTCCGGTCAGGCTGAACGGCGAGGTCTGGTCGCACAGTTCCAGAGACTTTTCGTATTCGGCATCCGGGTAGCAGTAGACAGTCAAGACCGGGCCGAAGATCTCATCCACCATAGTCTTGAAGTTCGGGTTGCTGGTGAGGATCAGGGTCGGTTCGATGAACCAGCCTTTGCTGTCGTCGTAACCGCCGCCGATGATGATTTCGGCGTCGTCAGCCGCTTTGGCGTAATCGATATATTCGGTGATCGTTTTATAGGCGCCTTTGTCGATGACGGCGTTGAAGAAATTGCCGAAGTCGCAGACGTCGCCGGTTTTGATCCGACCAACCTGATTTTTAACCTCCGCGAGAACCTCATCTTTCAACGATTCCGGCAGGTAGGTCCGGGAAGCTGCCGAGCACTTTTGGCCCTGGTACTCGTAGGCGCCGCGAACCATTGCTGTTGCCAGCGCAGCGACGTTGGCCGAGTTGTGGGCGAAGATGAAGTCTTTGCCGCCGGTTTCACCGACAATGCGCGGGTAAGTCTTGTAGTGATCCCGCGCCAGGTTGGCGCCGATCTCTTTCCACATGCTCTGGAAGACCGGGGTGCTGCCGGTAAAGTGGATACCGTTGAAGTCAGGGCTGGCGAGTATGGTGTCGCCGACATCACCGCCGGATCCAGGTACGAAGTTGATGACGCCGTCCGGCAGGCCAGCTTCCTGCAACAGCTTCATGAAGTGGTAAGGTGCGTAAACCGCCGAAGAGGCCGGTTTCCAGACCACGGTGTTGCCCATGATCGCTGGCGAGGTCGGCAGGTTGCCGGCGATTGCGGTGAAGTTGAACGGCGCAACCGCGAAGACGAAGCCTTCCAGTGGCCGGTGCTGGACGTAATTCCAGACCTGAGGGGAGGAATACATCGGCTGCTCTTTGTAAATTTCCTGGGCAAAGTAGACGTTGAAGCGCAGGAAGTCGATCAGCTCGCAGGCGGAGTCGATCTCCGCCTGAAATGCGCTCTTGCTTTGGTTAAGCATGGTTGCGGCGTTGAGCAGGAAACGGTACGGGCCGGCCAGCAGGTCGGCAGCCTTGAGGAAAATTGCCGCCCGTTCTTCCCAGCGCAGGCTTTCCCAGACCGGCTTGGCCGCCATCGCCGCATCAATCGCCATCTGTACTTCCTTCGGGCCGGCCTTGTGATACTGGCCCAGCTCGACAGAATGATCGTGTGGGCAGGTCATTCTGGCCAGGTTGCCGGTGCGAACCTCTTTGCCACCAATAATCAACGGAACTTCAATCTGTTTCGACTTCAGTTCTTCGAGTGCGTCCTTCAGTTGTTGCCGCTCAGGAGTGCCCGGGGCATAAGAAAGAACAGGCTCGTTTTGCGGGGTTGGAATATTGATGACGGCGTTGTTCAGAAGGTTCATGGTTTTTCCTCTTTTCTATTGAGTTTGTCTGAGCTGTTTATTCATCAGCGAATGTCGGGAATGATGAAATAGTTCCATGAGCAAAGAGGGTGCCAAGCTCTGTTCTGGTCTGCAGAACAAAATCATTAATCATCCTGAAGTCACTATTGTATCAGGCTTTTTTTATTATTCAGTCAGTCTCTTGAGATTTTTTACAGGTCAAAAAGAGGGGGGTGCAGGCGCTTGGATTACCTGCCAGTATGCAATATTGCATAGCTCGTCTAAGTGGCTGATTTAATGGTATTCAGGATTAACTGAGGTTGTGACGTTTAAGTTTTCGGGCAATGGTCGACTGGTTGACTCCGAGAGCTTTGGCGACCTCAGTCTGGTTCGAAAAACGTTGCTGGGCTTTTTCGAGAATATTTTTTTCGACGTGGTCCAGCGCCGCTTGCAGGCTTGTTCCTTCTGGCCAGTCAAGGCTGTTGTAGGCCAGGTTATTATTGCGTTGCGCTACTTGAGCGGGAAGGTCGGGAAGGTCGATGGTTGCGGTTTCGCTCATGACCACGACCCGTTCGCAGATATTCATCAGTTCGCGGACGTTACCGGGGTAAGGGTAGTTGGCCAAGGCGTCGAGTGCAGCGCGGGTTAAGCGTTTTTTGCTGCCGGCTTGTTGGCCGAACAGGTCGATATAGTGGCGAAGCAGTGGAACGAAGCAGTCGCGGCGTTCACGGACTGCTGGCACCTGAATCGGAATAACGTTGAGCCGGTAGTAGAGGTCAAGGCGGAAGAGGCCCTCTTCGACCATCTTTTCCAGGTCGCGATGGGTCGCTGCCAGCACCCGGACATCAACGTTCTTACTGTTGGTTCCGCCCAGCCGGGTGATGCGACCATCTTCGAGAAAACGCAACAGCTTGACCTGTGACGGCAGAGGTAATTCGGCAACCTCATCGAGGAACAGGGTGCCGCCGTCGGCCAGTTCGAAATGTCCCGGCTTGCCACTCGCCAGGGCGCCGGTGAATGCGCCTTTTTCATACCCGAACAGTTCTGCTTCGATCAGCGATTCCGGAATTGCACCGCAGTTGATTTTAATCAGTGGGTTGGTTTCGCGGCGCGAGTTTTTATGAATCAGGTCGGCGATCAAGCCTTTACCGACACCCGATTCACCGAGCACCAACACTGAGGAGTCGGCGGGCGCTACACGGATTGCCTGTTGCAGTGCGCGGATCATTTCTGGGCTGCGGGCGATGATCTGCTTCGAGTCAAGTTCAGCGTGCTGCATCGCCAGCATTTGCTCGCGGAACTGGTCACTGATCGCTTCCTGTGCTTCCAGTTCGCGCTGCAAAGTGTCAATTTCAGTGATGTCCCGTTCGCTGACGACCACGCGGATCAATTCGCCGGTGTCGTTAAATACCGGAGTCGCGATGGAGATCAGTTTGCGACCATCTTTGTTCTGCAGCAGGCTGGCCGGTTTTTTCGTCTGACTGGTTTCAAGTGCCGCCGACCGGTCGATAAAGCCGCTCTCGATCAGCTCGCGCATGTTGCGGCCGATCAGTTTTTGGGCGGAGGTTTGGTGGATCCGCTCCGAGGCTGGATTGACCCGGATAACGTTGGCGTTAGCATCGCAGACAAACAGACCGTCCGATGATGAATCAATGATGGTGTCCAGTTCGCGCGAGAGAGTCTGGAAAGAGGGCAGGTTGCTGGTCATCGCCTCCAGCTGCTGGCTGTCGACCAGGGTGCAGACAACGCCAATGATGTTGTTGTCAATCAGTAGTGGGTTGATATCGACGATGTATTCCCGCTGTGCAAGGTTTAGTGAGAGCGCCTGTTGCGGGGCTTGTCCGGAGAGCACTGTCTCGGCCTGTTGCCAGAGGTCAGGAAGGGTAGAGGTCAGATTTTGTCCCACGCTTATATTCAGGTTTTGTTCGGCCCGTTGGCTGAGATTTGTGATCTTTCCCTGATGGTCAATGGCAATGATGATGCGGGCAGTGGCGTCAATCAGTGCGTTCGTGTGGGAGCTGTTATTCATCTTTGAGTTCCGTATGTTTCATGGTTTGCGGAATTCTTTATGCAGGCATGCATGGCCTATGCAAAAAAGCATAGTGGGCGGGTCGTTTTTTGTCAAGCAGCGCTATGGTGGCGAAAAGAGGTCAGCGGGTAATTTCGAAGGGATAACTGCGGGTGACGGAGTCGCTGTCAACGAGAATGGTGACGATGTCGACTTTGCCGTTAAACATCTTTTTGAGGCTGAATGCCTGGCCAATTTTATGCCAGGTGAACCCTGCATCACGGAGCGGTTCGGCCTGTTGATTGACGGCACGGATGCTTAGTAGCTCGGAGCGTTTTCCGGCAAACCGTAAAGTGATACCGTCGGCGTTGATGTTTTCGACGGTGAGAGATTTTCCGGCAATCTGTAATGTTTTGCCAATATCATCGTGATTCAGCTGCAGGCTTTCAATCCCGAGTGGTAGGTTGAGTTCCAGTTGGCCGACAATGCTGCGGATCTGTTCCGGACGTGTTCCCTGCGTCAAGTAGACATTACGGATGCCACCATAGCCTTGCTCGAGAGAGTTGTCGGCGAGGATGTCGATCCAGTGAAAGGCGTCATGTTCAAAGCTGTGATCCCGGTCATAGCGATCCTGGGCCGCAGAGTCGAGAACCTTGTCGATGAGAATCCGGGTTGAGTGATTACGTGACAGGGCCAAATTGGGGAGTTCTGCCACCTGCAGTTTCAGCCAGAGATGTGGTTCCTGCTCATCTTGCCAGAACTGTTCAGCAGAGAGTGTTGCTGGACCGAGGGCGAGACCTTTTTGTGCTGCCGGAGACTGTTGCTTGTTGAGCAGCCGGTCATAATCAGCCAGGGTCAGGGCTTCAGGCATCGGCAGGATTTGCAGTTCGGGCTCCTGTTCGGCCCGCTCCAGCAATAGTGCTTGATCGTAGTTGAAAAGTTTGGAAACCAGCGCAGAGCTTTCCGTGGCTAAGTCAGAGGAGGGGAGCTTCTGCCAGTTGTTGACCGCGAACAGCAGGCCAGGGATGAGCATCCAGCCAAGCAGTGCTGTCGCGACTGGAAACCCGAAGCCGCTGCAGGCTTTTTCTGTGGGATCGTTTTGGCAGCGTTTCAGGTCTGTGTAGATCTGATAGTAGTAAATCAGCGAAAATGGTGTCAGCAAGAGTGAGAAAGCAAAGTTAAGCGGCGCGCCAATAACCGGCAGTCGAGCGGTTAATATGGCGATGGCCATTGTCACCAGAAAAAGCAGTAAGAAGCGGGCACAAACAGCCCACCAGTGTCCGCGCACCAACTGTCGACTTCTCTCGAGCGCCTGCAGGCCACCGACTCCCTCATCGGCAAGAATGTACTGACAGAAGAAAAACCAGACGGTGAAAATGACCCCCGGTACGATCAATAGGAGCGAGCCGCCGGTAATGACCAGACCGAGCAGCAGGATGAGGGCGAGATATTTCCAGAGCTGTCGACGGCCTTCGCCGATCGCGGCAAAGACGCCGAGCTCCTGTTTGCAGATATGGCTGAACATACTGGCTGTCATCCAGGCCGCACCTGTCAGGCCAAAAATTATTCCGCCAACCAAGCTGATCCAGACGAGAAATGGATCCTGTTTGACCAGTGGGGGCAGAATAAGTATTGCGAACAACAGAGGAGCAAAAATCATCAGACTGGAAATCAGATAGATAGCCAGCAGGCCCCAACCGCGTTGGCAGAAAAGCTCCCAACTGTCGGCTAATAATCGCCCGATACCGTTCAGTTGCTGGTGGGGTTGACGATTTTTCGAAGTTGGTTCTGATGTGGCTTGATCAAGTCGGAAGGAGCGTTGACAGCGCCGGCAATTGACGGTAGCGCGTTGATTGGTCTGTCGATTAGCGGGGATTTCCCGTGGTAGTCCGCAATGTGGGCAAGAGATGTCTCGGGTGTTCTTTTGCGGGAGAGCTTCTGCGGCGGCAATGCTGGCGGGATCGAAGCTGAAACTTTCTCGACAGGCCGGACAGCGCGCATTCACCGGTTTGCTCGGCAACTTTTCGCTGGGAGTATTGCGCTGGGCGCCACAATGTGGACAGGAAATAATCGGCATACTGGTTCCGTTTTAGAGCGATTCCCAAAACTCTGCAGCTTCTTTCCAGCGCAGGGCCTCGTCCATATCTTGTGGTACGCCGGTGCCGGTGGAGTACATCACTCCGAGGCAATACTGGGCCTTGGTGTGCCCTTGGTCAGCGGCTTTGGTCAGCCATTTTTTTCCTTCCAGAGCGTCCCGCTTAACTCCTTTGCCATTGATGTACATAATTCCGAGGTTGTATTGGGCATCGGCATTGCTCGATTTCGCTGCTTCAAACCACCAGTGATAGGCGAGCTGCAGATCCTGACTCGTCCCAATTCCTTGGGCGAAATGATGGCCGACAGCGACTTGGGCGCGCTGATGACCTCGGGTTGCTGCCTGCTGCAGCAGGACCACGGCAGAGGTTGGGTCGCGGACTTCCTCGCTCCCGGTGCTGAACAGTTTGCCGAGGTTGTAGATTGCGTCAAGATAATTCTGCTCGGCTGCTTTTTGTAGCCACATCCGTGCTTCGGTGTAGCTTTGCAGAACCCCGGTTCCTTTTGCGTACATCATTCCCAGATGATACTGGGCTGTCGGTAGCCCTTGTTCGGCGGCCTGTCGCAGCCACTGCCGGGCTTTAGAGTAATTCTTCTTCACTCCTTTGCCGACCAGATACATGTGCCCGAGGGTGAACTGAACCTTAGGGTTCCCCTGCTCAGCAGCCAGTCCCCACCAGCGGCGGGCTTCGAGAAAATCTTTCGGAACTCCGTGCCCCTTGGCATACATCAGGCCCAAGTTATATTGACCATCGGAGAAATTCTGTTCGGCGGCCAAGCGGAACCATTTAAGGGCTTGATCGAAATCGGCTGGAACGCCGTGCCCCTTGATGTAGGCCTGGCCAAGCTGGTTTTGCGCTCTGGCATAGCCCATCTCTGCTGCTTGACGATAGTGTTTAATCGCTTCTATGGGGCTTTCAGTGACTCCCTTTCCGGTGTCGTACATTCTACCGAGCATGAAAATAGCCCGCGGGCTATTTTCTTGCGCGGCAAGCTGGAACCACTTCAATGCTTCTGCGTAGGACTTTTTTACCCCTTTGCCCTGATAATAATTCATTGCCAGGCGGTAGTGGGATTGCGCCATTCCCGTCATGCTGTGGCCCCTTCTTAGCGTTTCGAACTATAAAAAAATAGCCAAATTGATGAGTTGATACCCGTTAAGCTGACATTATACACAAGAAATCAGCAAGAAAAAATATTAATACAGTAATTGCTAATTGACTCAACTTGGTTAAGATGGTCAAATGTTAAGGCTGTGTCATTTTGAAAAGGAAAGGGCTGACTGATGGCAAAACGAGCAAAGCAGGAAATTCTCCTCGAAACCGGTACGAACGAGATGGAGATCATCGAGTTTTATCTCGGTACACAGTCTTTTGGTATCAATGTTCATAAGCTGAAGGAGATCATCCCTTACGACGAAGCGGCAGTTACCGTGATTCCCGGTAGCGATCCGGGCATGCTTGGCACGCTTCTGCTCCGTGGCAGCACAATTCCATTGATCGACCTGAAGGAACATATGGCGCAGACAGAGGAGCACCTTGATGACGAGGTTCGCCGGGTGGTGCTGGTCTGTGAATTCAACGAGCGGGTCAACGGTTTTAAAGTCGACGGCGTCAATATGATTCACCGGGTGACCTGGGTCGATGTGCAGCCGATGGCCTCTTTTATCGATCAGTATCATCCGCGTTTTACTGGCAGCATCAATATCGAGGGTCGTGAAATTCTCATTGTCGACCTCGAGCATATTGTCGCTGAATTTGATCCTGAATCAGGGCTTGATTTCGAGGCCGATTTGCACCATGAGGAGATGGCGGAGAAAGTCCCACACAGTCGACAGTCTAAAAAGGTGATGATGGCCGAGGATTCACCGTTGATTCGCGATGGCATTGAGCGGATCTTGAAGAAATCCGGTTATACAGATCTCAAAGTTTTTGTTGATGGAGAGGATTGTTTCAACAAAATTATGGAACTTAAAAAAATCGCCGTTGATGAGGGCAAAGATATCAGCGAATACTTGAACCTTCTGATTACTGATATTGAAATGCCGAGGATGGATGGCTTGACTCTGTGCAAGCGGATTAAAGATGATCCGCTTCTTAAAAAGGTGAAAGTTGTTCTTTTCTCTTCCCTGATAAATGAGCAAATGAAAAATAAGTGTGATTCCGTCGGTGCCGATGGTTATGCAAGTAAACCGCAAATTCCATATTTGGTGCGAATGATGGATCAGTACATGGGGATAGCAGGAGAGGAAGAGGCCAGCGAATAGTTTTATTGCCGATAAAAAGAAATGAAGAAACGCCGGTGGCAAGTGCTACCGGCGTTTCTTTTTAACCGATATTTTTCTCCAACCGTTGGCAGACTTTTTATGCATCGCGGCGGGCTTCTTCAATCTGCGCCGGAGACATTTTGTTTTCCAGCGATTTCAGCACCGTTTGTGCATCCGTGTGGCCCTTGTCGGCAGGTAAGCGCAGCCAGACATAGGCCTTGACGTAGTCCTTTGGAACTCCGCGGCCCAACGCATACATACCACCGAGATTGTACTGTGCATCGGTATAGCCTTGCTCAACCGCTTTACTCCACCATTTGATCGCTTCGGCATCGTTCTTTTCAACGCCGTAGCCGAAGACGTACATTACGCCGAGGTTATATTGCGCGGCAGCATTGCCTGCTTCTGCAGCCAACAGCCACCAATGTCTTGCCTCCGCGTAATCCTGTGGAATCTCCTCGCCGTTGACATACATACTGCCGAGATTGTACTGAGCATCAATGTCGCCCTGCTCGGCTGCTAATCGATACCATTTGACCGCCTCAAACGGATCAGCAGTGATTCCTTCCCCCTTTGAGTACATAAAGCCGAGGTTGTGTTGAGCATCGACATGTCCCTGCTCGGCTGCCATCCGACACCATTTGAAAGCCTGCAGGCTGCTGCGTTCAACTCCCTGACCGAAGGCGTACATAACCCCCAGATTATACTGAGCATCAGCGCTGCCCTGCTGGGCGGCAACGCGGTACCAGTGAACTGCCCGGTCGTAATCCTGGCCGATTCCCTCACCATTGGCGTACATCATGCCGAGAGTGTACTGCGCGTTGATGTGATTCTGTTTTGCAGCCAGCTGGCAGTAGTGTAGCGCTTCTTTTACATCCGCGGCGACTCCCTGCCCGAAAGCGAGCATCACGCCGAGATTGTATTGAGCGTTGGCATCTCCCTGCTCCGCAGCTTTGCGATACCATTTGATCGCTTCACCGTCATCCTGCGGGACGCCGTTCCCCTGCTCGTAGAGAGAACCAAGGGCCAATTGCGCGTTTACATGCCCCTGATCAGCCGCTCGCCGATACCATTGCGCCGCCTCGCGGGAATCCTGATGTGCGCCATCGCCCCGCTCACACATCCGGCCGTAATTGTATTGGGCGTCCGCTTTCCCTTGCTCGGCAGCCAGGCGATAACGACCCTCGACAATAAAGGCAGATTTAGACATGGTTCCTCCCCGCTGAGATGCTCTCTCATTAGTGCTGATATGAGACAATCTAGCAGATTAATCAAGAGGTTGCAAATTTGAGCTGCGCGGGGAGCGAGGGCAAGTGAGAACAAAAAAAGGAGCTCACCGAGGGGTGAACTCCTGAATTATTTTGGTTGCGGGAGAAGGATTTGAACCTCCGACCTTCGGGTTATGAGCCCGACGAGCTACCAGACTGCTCCATCCCGCGACAACGGTTGCCGACACTAACGGAAATGAAACCGAAGGTCAACCGTTTTTTATCGATTTGTTGTGTTGCGCTGCGTGATGGTGTAGAAACATGCATCGATAATCCTATGACCCGTTCGGATAATGATTTGATTCAGGCAACTGTAGAACTAGATAAAGCTCTTGAGCTGCGCAATAAGGGGGCGTTGCTGGTCGACGTTCGGACCCCAGCTGAGTTTGCTGAGGCGACGATTCCTGGCGCTATCAATGTGCCGATCTTCAGTGATGAAGAGCGCGTCCAAGTTGGGACGCTGTATAAGCAAAAAGGCAAGGGGACTGCCCGAATGCTCGGGGTTGAGCTGGTCTCACCGAAAATCCCGGCATTGCTAAAACAGGTCGAAGCAGCGCAACGTGAGCACACTGGTCCGGTGATCGTGTTTTGCTGGCGGGGTGGGATGCGCTCGTTGGCGATGACCAGCTTTTTGAATCTGGCCGGTATTCATGCCCGGCAATTAATCGGTGGGCACAAGGCGTTTCGGAGTCATGTTTGTGCTTATTTTGAATCTGCGCAATGGCCGCCGATCTATGTCCTGCGGGGTTTGACCGGAGTTGGTAAGACTGAAGTCCTGCACCGTTTGGAGGAACAGGACTTCCCGGTCGTTGATCTGGAAGGGCTGGCAAATCACCGTGGTAGCGCTTTCGGCGCTCTTGGTCTGGAGCCGCAACCCCGGCAGAAAATGTTTGAGGCACTGCTCTGGGATCGGTTAGATCAGCTTGATTCAGCTGACTACTTGGTCACCGAAGGGGAAAGTCTGCACATCGGACGCTTGCTGGTGCCGAAACGTTTTCATCAGGCGATGCAGGTGCAGACCAGCCTTTGGTTGAAAGCCTCATTGGAATTCCGCACCCGGATCATTCTGGACGACTATCCCGCTTTGGATCAGTTGCGGGAGCAATTTGAAAAACCGATCTGTGCTTTAAAGGAGCGGCTCGGCAATAAGGTTGTCAATCATCTGCTCGAATTGTTGCATGCCGGCAAATGGGAAGAGCTGGTTCGTGACCTGATGGTGCATTACTACGATCCCCTTTACCTGCACACTTATCCGGAACAAAGGATCGAAGTTGAGCTGGAACCTTTCGACAGCGGCGTGCAGCGGGTTGTCGAGGCTCTGAAGCGATTAACGGAAAAATAGTTTTTCGGCCACTTGTTTCAAACGGAGTGGCAGGGTTATTCTTGACGTATGTGAGGGATAATTCGATGCCTGAGCAACCCAAGTCACCCGCAAGAATTTCACCGTTGTTTGTCAACCGTTTCAAGGTCGATGAAGCGGCCCCCTTTAAGCGGCATCTGAACCGTCTTGAGGTGGAGATTGCCCGCGAGGATTATGCTGGTCTCAAACGGGTCGAGCTGGTAGAACCCCTGCCCGCTGATAATTTTTATGCTTCCTTTGATGAGCTTACTGAGCGGCTGCTGCACACGACCCAGAATAATTATAACCAGCAGTTGCTAAAGCAGCTCGGCATCCGTGTCTATCTCGATACCCCACGCTATCATATCTATTATCGCCTCAAAGGCCACTGTATCCGTTTTGTTCCGAGCTGGCGTGAGCGGGTTCTGCGAGGTTTTTTCGGCAAACTTCCGGAAGCCGATACCGATTGGCAGCCGTGCCAGAGGCTGGCTGGTTTCAGCTGCAAGTTTATCGCTGATGAAGCTGGTGGAGTTCTGCTGTTGCAGGCAGAAAAGGCTGATCCGCAGCTACCGCTGTTGACGGTCAGTCACGGTCCCTACGATCCGCATACCCTGGAAGTGGCGCTCTATTTTCTCCGCTATCAAAAGGGACGGGGGGCATTGATCAATCTTGGTTTCTCCGGCCGGGAGCCGCTGGCGGATGCTAATCTACAGAAACTAAAAAGCTGGGGAGTGCCGCTTAATCCGAGCAACATTGATGTCATTTATCCCTACGTTGATCAGCGCGGTCATCCCTACTGCTATAAGCATGAAGAGGGCTTGTGTCGCTATGTCAAACAGTTGAGCGGACCGGCTCCCGAATTGATTGTTGATGTGCATGGCTACGTCGGCACCCATGCCGAGGATGAGCGGGTGCTGGTCGGGATGGGCGGTTTGCCCCCGTACCCTCGATTAGAGGATTTGGGTGCAGTTGAGACCTGGCAGAGTGGGATCTATTTGCAGCCGAATAAACGCTTGCTCCAGGGGCTGCAGATGGTCCGTGAACTCTCGGAAGAGATCTACCTGCAGTTCTGTACCGGCCCACACCAGGCCTTTCACTTGGGGATGCTGGGAGGTCTGCAATTGATCGGGCGCAGTTTCGATCCACGCGAAGAGGTTGAAAGTATGTTGCCGGGTGAAGAGCGAGGCTTTCTACCGAAAGAGAATGTTCGCTGGCTGCCAAGCGCCGGAGCCAATGCTAAACAGCGCCTTGAGGCTTGCAAACTGGGGCGACAAACCCAGTGCCTGCATGTCGAAATACCGACCCGGATTCGCCGTCAGATTGCGCTGAAGATGAAGCAGCAGGCCTTCAACGATTCTCTTACCTCAAGTGGCATTTGAGGCGCGAAAAAAAACGGGAACAGAATTTGATTTCTGTTCCCGCCATCATTGACTGAGCTTTAGGCTTAAATCAGAGCGGACGCTTATTCATCCCTTCTTTGTAGACACCGGTAAAAGGCTCCATCACCATTTTGATGTTTTTGACAAACCCCTTATTCGGCACCTTGATCGGTGTAACCACCTCACCATCATATTTTCCGTACAGCTCGCCGGGACGTGGCATGTCCCAGGCGTGCATCCGCGCCGCCAGATAATACTCACCGCCTTGCGGTAAATAGAGAGTGAATTCACCTTTGTCGTTAGTCAGGGCCGAAGCGTAATCGGGCAGCCGCTGAATATCATTGTTTGTATAAGCGATGGCAAAACCGCCCGGCAGAGGTTTGCCGGTGCTGTCAACGAGAACGCCAGTGATCCCGGTTTCGGTCACATTGATAATACCGCCCTGTTTAAAGAACATCGGTGCCGCCATGTTGAGCATCGGCAAGTCGATTTGAGTCAGCTTTCCTGCTTTGATTTCTGTGACTAAACGAGAATCTTCAGAGAAGTAGTCACCGGTCGAAATCGGTCCGGTCGCCATCCCCGAAGTCCGCTTGCGGGCAACGACAAAATATTTTCCCGGAGGGACATCGATACTGTAGTTGCCGTCCGCACTGGTTGGACTAGAAATGTAGGTCGATGGCCCGAGCAGGTTGGGAGCATGGCTCGGGTAAACATTGACATATACACCACTCAGTGGTTGACCATCTTTTTTCAGCGTGACTTTGCCGGTCAGGCCGCTGCGGCCATTTCCATCAATAAAGTTGGTCTGGTCTTTTGTCATTGGAGCGCAGCCGGCTAATAAGCCGAGGAGCAGAAATAAAGTCAATAGTTGCCGCATCGTGATCCTCCATCGGTACATTTATAAAAGGACAAATTTTTAAAAAGTTCATGAATTATAAACTTTACCAATTCTATCGGCTTGCGACTATTTGTCAAAAAAAAGATAGCGGGGGTGCTATCATTAGTTGAACAGAAAAAAGAAACTGTTATATCGGTTTGTTAGCAAATAAATTCGTTATTTTGATTCTCTGAAATAAAAGGAGCCAGCATGAAGTTGATGATAAAAAAAGGGGCCGCGCTGAAACAGAAAACCCCCTGTTTGATAATCGGTGTTTTGGAGGGAAAGCTCAAAGAACCCTTACTGCAGGAGTTGGACAAGGGGGTCGATGGAGCGTACACGCGCGCAACTCGCAGCAAGGAAT
This sequence comes from uncultured Desulfuromonadales bacterium, assembly GCA_945788205.1. Taxonomy (GTDB): domain Bacteria; phylum Desulfobacterota; class Desulfuromonadia; order Desulfuromonadales; family Geopsychrobacteraceae; genus Malonomonas. Next base: position 21,849 of record CALZLE010000247.1, on the reverse strand, counting down.
TTACCGCGGAAAAAGGGCAGACACTGTTACTGCACGCGGGCAAAAACCTTGCTTCGGAACGGGTTCTCCTGTTGGGGCTCGGTAAAGAAAAATCGCTCGGCTTAAACGGTCTGCGGCAGGCGACAAGCTTTGCCGTAAAGCTGCTGACTGACAAGCAGTTGGATAGCTTTCTGCTGGCGCTGCCGCAGATTGCACTGAAAAAAAACAGCCTGGCAGAAAAGGTTCAGGCGGTGGCCGAAGGAGTGCTGCTGGCTGATTACCGTTATGAGCGCTACCTGTCGGCCGATCGGCCGGGCAAGTCGGTGGCTCTCGACCGGGTTGGCCTGTTGATTGGCGATAAAGAAAGTAAGGCCGAGGCGGATGCCGCCTTGCAGAATGCTGAAGCGATTACTGCCGGAGTCTGTTTTGCGAGAGATCTGGTCAACGCTCCCGGGAATGAAAAATCTCCCGAGTTTTTGGCGATGCAGGCGGTGTCGATGGCCGAACAGCTCGGCATAAAAGCCAAGCTTCTCGATCGTAAGGAGCTGAAAAGGCAAGGCTTCGGGGCGATGCTCGGAGTCGCACAGGGCAGCGAACGTGATCCCTACCTGATCGTTCTCGAATATCGCGGTAGCACCGAAGATGCCAAGCCGGTGGCGCTGGTCGGTAAGGGGGTCACCTTCGATGCCGGTGGTATTTCGCTCAAACCGGCCGACAAGATGGACGAGATGAAGATGGACATGGGCGGCGCAGCGGCAGTGCTCGGCACGATCATGGCTGCCGCACAAATGAAGCTGCCGATTAATCTGGTCGCGGTGGTTCCGGCGGTTGAAAATATGCCCTCGGGGACCGCGATCAGGCCCGGCGACATTCTCACCTCCCTCTCCGGAAAAACCATCGAAGTCCTCAACACCGACGCCGAAGGGCGGCTGATTCTGGCCGATGCGCTCACTTATGTCGGCCGTTATCAACCGCGGGTGGTCATCGATGTTGCGACCCTGACCGGAGCAGTGATCATCGGTCTCGGTCACCACGCCGCCGGAGTGATGGGCAACCATGATGGCTTGATCCGTCAACTGCTCAAAGCAGGGGAACGCAGCGGCGAGAAACTCTGGCAATTACCCCTTTGGGAAGAATACGCAGCACAGATCAAAAGTGATTTTGCCGATGTGAAAAATACTGGCGGTCGGGCCGCCGGGACTATCACCGCTGCGGCCTTTTTGCAGAAGTTCGCCGATGACTACACCTGGGCACACATCGATATCGCCGGCATGGCCTGGGAGGGTAGCGGTAAAGCCGGGCAGCCGAAGGGTGGCACCGGTTTCGGCGTGCGGGTACTGGTCGACTATCTGCGTGGTGTTGCTAAGTAACAAAAGCGTGCAAAATTGACGCTAAAGGGTGGTGGTCTGCTCGATATTTACAGTTCGTCTTTGATCGACGAGGATTTTGGTCTCGAGCGCTGATTTGCTGAGTAGCTTATGCATCGAAAGGAGGCGGGATCGATGAAGCTCTTCACTCAGATACAGACAGTAACGTCACTGTTTCGTAGCCCACCCAAGAAAATCGGTCTACCACCAGGGTCGCTGATTCACGTCGGTGAGCAGAAGGTCGAGCGGCCGATTCTGTCTTACATCGACTACTCCGAAGACAAATACGAAGTTAACAAAGACATTCTGCTCGCCGAATGCTTGCCCTTGAGAGAATCGTCAACGGTCAGCTGGATTAATATGGATGGCCTCCATGATGTCGAGCTTCTGGACGCCTTTGGCAAAGCCTTCGATTTGCATCCTTTGGCTCTTGAAGATGTCCTTAATACTGGTCATCCACCGAAATTCGAAGAGTTCGACGACTCTGCTCTGATCATTACCAAAATGCTCTATTTCGACGAGGAGCAGTCTCGGATCGACGCAGAACAGATCAGCCTGTTTCTGACTCGGAATAATGTGCTGTCTTTTCAGGAGCGGCCGGGAGATGTTTTTGACGGTGTGCGCGAAAGACTGAGGCGCAAAAGTGGTCGGATCAGACAGCGGGGTGCGGACTACCTTGTCTATACATTGGTCGATTCAGTGGTTGACAGCTATTTTCATATTCTGGAGAAAATCGGCGACCGAATTGATCAGTTGGAGGCAGAGTTGATTACGCAGCCGAGTCCGGAGTTATTGCAACAGGTCCACCAAATGAAGGGGCAGCTGATCTTTTTACGCAAAACGATCTGGCCGATGCGGGAACAGGTTGCCGCCCTGCTGCACGGGGAATCGTCTCTCTTTGCAGAGTCGACGAATATTTTTCTCCGCGATCTGTATGACCACACGATTCAGGTGCTCGATACCGTGGAGAGTTTTCGCGAGACCGCTTCTGGATTGGTTGATCTGTATATGTCGAGTGTCAGCCAGAAGACAAATGAGATTATGCAGGTTTTGACCATTATGGCCTCGATCTTTATCCCGCTGACGTTCATCGCCGGGATTTACGGGATGAATTTTGAGCTGATGCCTGAGTTGAAGTGGCGCTACGGTTACCCGATGGTTTGGGGGCTGATGCTGCTCTGCGGGGTCGGCATGCTCTGGTATTTCAAGAGGAAAAAATGGTTTTAAAAATATTACCCACATTGCTGTTGTTGGTATTCAGTTACCCCGTACCATTCTGGGCGGCGGAGCCGAGTGCTGAGGATAAAGTTGCAGTTGAAGCAGCAGTTGAAGCCGCAGGTGCTGCTTTTCCAGGCCTCGGAGAATTGGGTCCCCGCTCATCGGTGTTAGCAGATTTTGTTGCCAAGTCAGAAGAACGGCTGCTGCAACTGACTGAGCTGTCAACGCAGAAGGAAAACTTCACGACGATTTCTGATCAGTTCAAAAAGACGGTCGAGGAGATGGCGCCCCTCGGTTCACCTGAAGATTGGTATGTTGATCGTCTGAACCACTACTCCAACCGTTTCTTGCAGATTCGGCAGGGGCTTTCCAGCTTGCAGCAGAAGTTGGCCGACCGGCAGTTGATCACTGAGAAGATCCGTATTCAGGCTGAAAAAGATAAATTGTTTTGGGATGCCTGGGAAAAAGAGCTGAAAACGCAGGATGTTAAGCTGCCGAAACAGACGATAGAGCAGGTCAATAAGCTTTTGCAGCAACTCAGCAATTCTCTGAAAAAAACCTCTGATCAATTACTGCAGTTACAGGAAAAGGTCGGTGCTTTCGATCGCGAAATTTTGACCGTCAACGAGACTCTGACACAGGCTCTGGGAAAATTACGAAAGGCGACTTTTCGGCGCAATGCCTATTCCTTTTTCAGCGTGGAATTTTACCAGCAATTTAACGATAAGCTGGTCGATCAGGCATCAGAAGGGGTGGCTGTTGCGGTAAAATTCAATCCCCGTTACCTGCAGGAGAATGGTTGGCGGGCCGGATTGATGGGGCTGCTGTTTTTTGTCATTGTCTGGCTGCTGCGGTTATATCGCAATAAATTGCAGGAAGCTGACGAATGGCTCTTCATTCTGCAGCGTCCTCTTTCTGCCGCTGCTTTTTTGATGGTTGCGATTTCCTGGATCTGGATGCCCGCTCCGCCTCCACTGTTTCGTTTTGCATTTTTGTTAGTCGCGGTTTTCTCCGCCACGCTTTTGACCTTGTCGATGCTGGCAAACAATCGCCAGCGGGGGATGCTGGTTCTCGCTGCCACAGTCGTGTTGGTGACCAATGCCTTTCGTCTTATCTCTTTGCCCCAGCCTCTGTTTAGAACCTATATCGCTTTGCTGGCGATGCTTCTGATTCCGCTGCTGGTTGTAAAAATAACTCAGTCAAAATGGTCCTGTTCTAGAGGGGAGGGTCGTGGATTTAGGGCGCTGTCGAGATTGGCGATCATTGTGCTTATCGTCAGTTTTGTCGGTCAAATTACCGGGTTTATGAATTTTTCAACCTGGCTGATTCAAGCAACATTTGAATCTGGCATCGTCATCCTGTTTGCCAAGATGTCCGTAACACTGGTCTCTGGTGGCCTCGATCTCGGTAATACGCTGCTGGTGCAGTCGAATCAGAGCTTTTTTCGAGAATACGGACTGGAGCTGACCTTAAGGGTGAAGCGACTGCTGAGGTTTCTCATTTACGGGTTCGCGCTGATTTATTTACTGCCGGTCTGGCGGCTGTTTGCGACGATCAATGACGGTTGGGAATATTTGACCGAGCTGACTTTCGACATCGGCACCTTGGGCCTTTCTATGCAGATGCTCGGTTCGGCAGGCATAGCTTTTTACTTGGCGCTGCAGATTTCCTGGGTTTTACAAGGGATGGCAGAGACCCAGATTCTGGCCCGGCGCAACGTTGATCGAGGGGTGCGCGATGCAGTCAAAAAGCTTATGCACTATGCGATCGTGTTGGTCGGTTTTTTGCTCGCCTTGAGCATGCTTGGTATGGGGCTGCAGAATTTTGTTGTCCTGCTCGGTGCCTTTGGGGTCGGTATCGGTTTTGGGCTACAGGATATCGTTAATAATTTTCTCTCAGGTCTGATTCTGTTGTTCGAACGGCCGATCAAGGTCGGCGATGGAGTCGTTATTGATGGCGAATATGGCACTGTTGTGCGTATCGGTATGCGCTCGACGGTAGTCCAGAATCTGGATGAAGCTGAGTTGATCGTTCCCAACTCGCAGATGATTTCCCAGAAGGTTACCAACTGGACCCTTTCAAACCGGCGAATACGGTTGGTGGTTCCGGTTGGTGTTGCCTACGGGAGTGATCTGGAGCAGGTGCTGGCGATTCTGCTTGAAGCCGGGTTGCAGCACCTCGAAGTTCTTGGCAATCCAAAGCCTTCGCCGTTGTTTGTGCAGTTCGGGGCTAGCTCACTCGACTTTGAGCTGCGAGTTTGGATTGCGAATGTCGATCATCGGCCACGCATCAAAAACGAATTGTTGCTTTATATCGACAAGCGTTTCCGTGAAGCGGACATTGAAATTCCCTTTTCTCAGCACGATCTGCATATCCGCTCGGTGTCATCCGGTGTGGTCTTATCTTCCCCCGACGGGGAAGCGGGCTAGCACGATCAACGAAAAAGTAGCACCGGTTTCGGCGTGCGGGTACTGGTCGACTATCTGCGCGGTGGCGTGAAGTAGAAAAAAGGGCGATCCGTCGGGTCGCCCTTTTTCTTTCGAATCAGTGAGGGATGGATTGTTTCCTCAGCTCCTCTTTGAGTTGAAGAAGATTGCTCACTGTTATTGTCGGTTCGATTCCCCAAGGATCAAAAACCGCATCAGCAGATCGTTTCACCCAGGCCGCTTTCATCCCCGCAGAGATCGATCCGATAACATCAAATGGGTTGCTCGATACGAGCCACGCGTTTTCTCCCGTAGCCTGAGACTGTCTCAAGAAATGAGCATAGACGGCGGGGTTCGGCTTGAAAGATTTAAGGGGGTCGACGCTGACGAGATCGAGAAACAGCTCTCTGATGTTTGCTGTGCTCAGCAGTTTCTCAAGAGCAGCAACCTCACCATTGGAAAAAGCAAAAAGACGGAATCCCACACCCTGCAACGCTAACAGTCCTTCCTCGACGTCCTCAAAGGCCGGAAGTTCGCGGTAAATTCCGAGCAAGTCATTTTTTTGCGCTGGAGTCAGCGGTGTTTTGTAAAATTCGCAGGTGTAATCGAGGGCTTGGCTGGTGCAAACGGCGAAGGGTGCGTAGTTTTGCATCAGTCCACGACGGAAAGAGTATTCTAGCTGCTTGTCGCGCCAGGTTTGAGAAAATGCGTGTGCCTTGTCTCCAACTAAATCTGTCAGCGCTGTAAGGACGCCATGTGTGTCGATCAAGGTTCCATAAACATCAAACGCGAGGGTTGTCTGCATGAGAGGCTCCTGTTGATCGGCCTGTTTGCCGGTCCGTCTATTTAGAGTGCGTGGCTTAAATTTCCGAATCTATGCTCTCGCGGTAGCCACCGCCGAGATAGACCCTCGGCAGCAATATTCCTTCTCATATATGCTTCAGCAAAAAACTAATCCGCCAGCGGATCTTCGCCTTCTTCCCAACTCGCCAGGTATTTTTCCAGTAGATGAAAATCTTCTCCCTTGTGTTCGGTCAGGGTTACGTACATCTGCTCTTTCGTAACCCTCCAGTGCTGGTACATCAGCTCCATAAATCCAAGGGCCAGGTCTCTGCGCTGCTGCATGGTGCGACCCTCGCGGATGTCGGCATTGACCACTGCAACACCTTTTGCCGGATCTTTTACCCGTCCGATAGACAGGTTGTGGGTGCCGTATTCACGAATCGAGATGCAGATATGGTCGGTGCCCGTATCCATGATTTCGGAGAAGAGTTGTCGGACCTCTGCATGGAAAGCGATCTTCTCTTCATCTTTCAGGCGACGATTGATTTCAAACTGTAAGTGCGGCATCACTCCTCCTTTTCTGTTAGCCGTTGAGCGCTTTTTTCACCCAATCCAGGCGATCCTGACCGAAGAACATTTCACCTCCGACGAACATGGTCGGGGCACCAAAGACACCCCGCTCGACTGCTTCGTTGGTCGCATCGATCAGCGCCTTTTTAATGTCTGTCTGCCCTGTTGCTTCGATAATCGGCCCGGATTTAAAGCCAGCAGCCTCCAGAACCTGGGTAACAACGTCCGGATCCGCCATGTTTTTCTGTTCGACCCAGACCGCTTCAAACATCGCCTTGTTGTAATGCTCCAGATGCTCGGTCGCTGCGGCCCACATGGCGCCGCGCATAATGCTGACCGTGTTCAGTGGAAAATGGGGATTCATCGAAAAGGGGATGTCGTAGTATTCGACGTAGCGCGTGATATCTTTTTTGAGATAGGCTGCCTTGGCCTCAACCAGCAGCGGGCTGGTATTGCCGGTCGACTTGAAAACACCGCCCAACAGCATCGGTTTGTAATTGATCGTCGCGCCTGCTTTTGCGCAGATTTCCGGTAGTTGCGTCCAGGCCAGATAAGAGGCCGTGCTGCCATAATCATAATAAAAATCGACCGTTTTGCTCATCGTATTCTCCAATCAAAAGTGATCACGAAACTTACCAGGGCTCGCAATATGGCCTGGCATCGATTTCAAAAGTCCAGGCAGTGCGTGGTTGCGCGTACAATTGCCAGTAAATTTCTGCCAGATGGTCGGGTTGGATAATTCCATCTTCCGCTTTAGAAGCAACCAGCTCTGGGAACAGTTCTTCGGTTGAACGATTTTCAATCAACCCATCGACGACGACATGGCCCACATGAATGCCCTGAGGCCCCAGCTCTTTCGCCATGCTTTGAGCGAGAGCGCGAAGGGCGTGTTTTCCCCCGGAAAATGCAGCAAATCCATTTGATCCGCGGAGACTTGCGGACGCTCCGGTAAAGAGAATGGTTCCTGATCCTCGCGGCAGCATTCTGAGAGCGGCTTCCCGGCCGACGAGAAAGCCTGCAAAGGCGCACATTTCCCAAGATTTTCGATAAACGCGTGGGGTCGTTTCGGCAATACCGAAGCGCACATTGCCACCGACATTGAAGACAACAACATCGATGGGTCCGATTTCAGATTCTACTTTTTCATACAGTTCGCCGACCTGGTCCTCATTTCGAGCATCTGAATGGAATCCGTGTGCGGTTGAGCCAGATTTTTCAATTTCACTGATCAGGCTTGTCAAATCGCCTCTTCTTCTGGTTGCGACGATATGAAACCCTTCTTGCCCAAATCGTTTAGCGATAGCAGCCCCGAGATGGTCTCCTGCACCTATGATGAGAGCGACATTTTGTTTCTTTGTGTTGGCCATCACGACATCCTTCCCCGCAAAGCGAAAGTCCCTGGACTTTCGTGTTTTTCGAGCTGTCTTGTCATAAATACCACTCACTGCTATGATAACTCAAATCGATTGTAGTTATCTTAACGATAGTCAAAGGCTATGACATGGAGTTACATCAACTGAAACAGTTTGTCGCAGCAGCGGAATCAGAGAGCTTTACCCGAGGCGCAGAGCGGGCCTTTGTTTCCCAGCCGGCACTATCTGCCTCGATTTCCAAGCTTGAAGACGAGATGGGGACTCAGCTCTTTATCCGTAACAAGCGCAGTGTCTTACTCACCCCTGCGGGAAAAAAACTGCTCAGACGGGCCAGGCTGATAATTGCTGAGTGTGCCCAGGCAAAGGCCGAATTAAAGCACCATGAGGTCCAACGATCTTTGCGACTCGGTGTGATCAGCACGCTTGCCATTAAACAGGTGGCAAGCCTGATTGAGCAATATCGACGTGAGAATCCGGAACTGTTGCTCGAGGTGACAGATGCCAGTCAAGATCAGATAGAAACCTACCAGAAAGAAGCACGTATCGATTTCGCTTTGACGCGGCTTAGCGCAGGAAAAAGCAAAACAGGAAGGCAGGATGTATTGTTTAGTGAGCCATACGTTGTTGCTTTGCCCCTCGGACATCATTTAAGCGGGCGTAAAGCTGTCAGCTTTGCTGAATTGGCAAAAGAGCCATTTATCGCTCGAACTCACTGTGAAAGCCGGGCCGTTATTGGTGAACTGTTGAAAGGAAGAGGGCTTCGCTTGAACGTGGTTTACAAAACGAACCAGGATGACAGAGCCATTTCTCTGGTTGAGTCTGGCATCGGCGTTGCCATCATTCCGCAGCATTATTCCGCAACGTCTATTTCCACGCTCGGTTTGACCGAAATGCAAACAAAGCGGCAGATCGGTTTCGAATGGTCCGATAATTCAAATCTGGACGAGATTATGAAATTTGTCGATTTTGCCAAAACAGTCCCTTGGCAAGTCAAGAGTTGAACAGGTTCAAAAACCGTTTTTTTTGTCGTTAATATTCACAGAATGCATATTCTGATGAATTCCGCCAGCTGTTTGGATCGCAAACCCGCCATCAATTCTTGCTTCAAACCCACCACCCCATATCAGTAAAATTGTAGGATTTTGAGGGGGATCGGAACGTCTGGAAACTTAGGAGTTTTGAGATCCAATACGAGGAAGCCCCGGCGCGGCGCGGGACTTCCTTATGTTACAAGTTGACCATTTTTCGCATCTATCCCTGGACATTGGCCCATATAGGGTGCCGCAGATATTTATTTTTGCTTCTACATTCCTCTTCAAAAGCCGTACATTTTTTTCCGCTTAGTGCGGTAACCCCTAAATGCACGCCCGTCTGCCAGACTATCAGAAATTTACGCTTATTTATTCAGCCTCTGCCTGAACTTCGATACCGAGCATCAGCTTTTCCAGATAATCTCGATCCGACGAATTTTTCAGATGATCGTTGCCGTAGAACCAAAACCAGTAGGGGTGAGCAAAACCGACAATCCCCATGAATAGGCCTTTTTCTCCTTCATGGGTGTAGTCTATTGCAAACCATCTGGCTGTATTGGCTCCTTTTATTGCGGTGACAGCGTGGCGGGTGGAGAGAACGTCCCAGCCTTCATCGACGACTCCTTCGGCGAACATGGCAACCGTTTTGGCTGATGGCGCTGCTTCGCCATTCTTGAGCGGGGAGAAACTGATCAAGAGGTGTGCCCCGGTCTTTTGGTTGGCGACAAACAGTTGATTGTTTTTTGCCTATTTCACGGCCACTTGCCTGGCCTGTTCTTCGGCCAGCTTCTGGTCAAACCGGGCCCAGGCCTTCTCTTCGCTGTTCAGCGCATCTTCGCGGCGAACCAGGTACTTGGTCGTAGCTGCAGCGATAATCCTGCAGTTGTCCCCGATCGACCTCGACCACCCGGGACGCCAGCTTGCGGACAAAAGCCTGGTCGTGGCTGATGAAGATCAGGGTTTTGCGGATTCGTAACAGAAAGTTTTCCAGCCACTGGATCGTTTCGATATCCAGATGATTGGTCGGTTCGTCGAGCAGCAGTAATTCCGGATCAAGGATCAGCGCTGCCGCCAGCAACACCCGGCGTTTGATGCCGCCGGAGAGGCTTTCGAGGTCGCTGTCCGGGTTCAATTCCAGTTGGCTGAGGGCCTGATTGATCTGCAACGCCGCGATATCCGGAGCCAGGTTGCTGGCCTGTGCAATAGCGCGAAGGTAAGCATGGGTCGTGCCGGTCCAGTTTTCAGGAAAATCCTGAGGGACAAGTGCCGTTCTGAGCCCCTGCTGACGGGTGATCTCCCCCGAATCGACAGCCAGGCTGTTGTTGACGATTTTCAGCAGAGTCGATTTCCCGCGCCGTTGCGGCCGAGCAGGCAGATGCGATCCCCCGCTTCAATCTGCAGACTGGCAGAATTCAGCAGCCTGGGGCCGCCGAAGGCGTAGAGACATGGTGCAGGCTAAGTAGATTCATAGCGGCATTTCATAACATACTTCAGGGAGCTTGGACCAGAATATAGAGCGGATTTCGCTCTGGTCCTTCAGCGGCCACGCTGTTATTATCTCGAATGCAGATTTATCGATCGGAAGAAAATTTAATGATTAAAAAGGGAGGCGAGTATGATGCAAAAAAGGATTCTGGTCTTGGTTTCAGCTCTGTCGGTTGCTGTCGGTCTCTGGGGCTGTGCGCCGCCGCAGCCGACCTCGGAACGCTGGTTCACGCCGGAACAGGTTGCCGCGGGTCAGCCGTTATACGCCAGCTACTGTGCTGGCTGCCACGGCGAGCAAGGTCAGGGCGGAGCGAACTGGGACCGGCCGAACGCCGATGGCAGCTATCCGCCGCAGCCGCTCAACGGCTCCGGCCATTCGTGGCATCACTCGTTGGATTCGCTTGAGGAAACCATTGCCCAGGGGGGAACCCACCCCGGCGCCACCATGCCCGGCTTTGCCGCTGAGTTGAATAAACCGCAACGCCTGGCCGTTATCGCCGCCTTCCAGAATTTCTGGAGTGACCAGACCTATGCAGACTGGCTTTATCGGGGGGGGCTGTAGCGCTGGAGAGTCAAGCGGCCTGGTCGCTGTCGGCTTCGACTCGATCCTTAGGTTTGCGATTATTCGCTGCCGGACCCTGCTTCAGTCCGGCCCTTTTTCAATGAACGTCACATCGCCCTGAATCGCCTCGAACAGTCGGGGTTTGGCCAGGGAATAATAGGCCATGCGCCCGTCGTTGCGATGGTTGAGGATCCCCTGTTGGCGCAGCAGTTTCAACTGTTGGCTGGTCGCCGGCATGGAGAGGCCGAGGATGTGGGCCAGGTCACAGACGCACAGCTCTCCCTTGCCCAGGGCGAAGATGATCTTCAGCCGGACGGGACTGCCGAGGAGCTTGTAAAACTCGGCAAGATCCCGCAGTTCCTCCGCGGCGATCATGGCGTCTTTTATCTCATTGACCAGCTCCTCGTTAAAACAGACGACCTTGCAGGCCTCTTCGACGGCACTGGCGTTAGCTGGTGTTTTCATCAATTTTCCAATCTCTGGAGGTCTTTTCCTTCCAGGACATAACCCTTTGGGGAGGAAACCATCTCCCCCGTGATCACCAGTTCCTCTTCCACCTTTGGCGGGGTCCCCGCATAGCGGACCGGCACGGATTTGGAGGCGCAGGTCACCACACCGCAGGCTTTGTACTCCCGGATGTCGATAAGGAGAAAAACGGAATCGGCAGGATATACGTTGGCAACGGCCCCTCGGACCTGGATGCTGCCTTTATAGGCGGATGGGTCGGAAGCCACGCTGTTGACATCCAGTGCTCCTGCCGGGCCCGAGGTTCCGGGCCGGCTCCCCATGGCCAGGGCCAGGCCTGCGCCCAGCAACACCACGAGCAAACCGACGATGCCCCATTTCCCAAATACGTTCATGTTGTTATCCTCCGTGTTTGTTGGTGTGTGTGACTTTCCTTTAGTCGACCGCCAGCTCCCCGTCGCGGATGCAAAAGGTCTCCTTCGCCATGGCGGCGACGGTCTCCGAATGGGTGACGATGACGACGGTTTTCCCCTGGCCGTTGACTTTAGCGATCTGCTCCAGCAGTTCCTCTTCCGAGCGGCTGTCGAGGTTGCCGCTCGGCTCATCCATCAGCAGGATCTCCGGGTCGTTGGCCAGCGCCCTGGCGATGGCCACCCGCTGTCGCTGACCGCCGGAGAGCTGGTTCGGCTTAGACTGCAGTTTGTCTTCGAGGCCCACCAGGTTGAGCAGCTCGGTGGCCCGCTCTTCCTGCTCTTTTTTCCCTATCCCGGCCAGCATCATCGCCACCTGGACGTTTTCCAACGCGGTCAGCACGGGCAGCAGGTTGAAGAACTGAAACACGAAGCCGATCTTCCTGGAGCGGATTTCCGCCAGGCGATTGCCATCGACGGAGGTCAGCTCCATATCATCGAGAAAAACTTTTCCCGAGGTCGGCCGGTCGAGGCCGCCGATCAGATGCAGCAGGGTGCTCTTGCCGTGGCCCGAGGGTCCCATGATGCAGGAGAGGCTCCCTTTGGGGATCTGCAGATCGACGTCCTGCAGGGCGACCGTCCGAAATCCGCTGTCGTAGATCTTGGAGAGCTTTTCGGTGCGGATGATGGGGTTATTCATAGCTGATTGCCTCCACGGGGCTGAGTTTGCAGGCCTGCCGCGCCGGGTAGACTCCGGCCAGGGCAGAAACCAATATCGAGAAGAGCAGGGCTTTCAGCGTGATCCCGGCGCTGAAGAGCTGCACGCTCTGCTCGCTGCCAAGAAAGGCGGTAAACTCGTTCTGACCGATATACGGTGCGGCGAAGTAGGAGAAAACAAAACCGACCACGACTCCGACGATCCCGCCCAACAGACCATAGAATGCCGATTCATACAGGAAGAGGGAGAAGATGGTCCTCTTCTTGGAGCCGATCGCCTGAAGAATGCCGATCTCCCGCCGCCGCTCGTAAATGGCGGTCATCATGGTGTTGACGATGCCGAAAAAGGCAGCCAGGATGGCGACCGCCGCGATCAACTGCAGCGCACTGCCAACGCTGCCGACGATGGCCAGCACCGACTTCAGCAGCTGCTTGTCGGAGGTGACCGCAACATTGGCCACGTTCTGGATATCCAGAATGTATTGGTCGATGCGGGTGATGTCATCCACCTTCACCGCGATGAAGGAAACCTTGTCGCCGACCGCATAAAGCTGCTGGACGGTGGCAAGCTCCATATAGATGGCCAGATCATCGCTGTTGCCGACTTCCTGCAGAACCCCGCTGATCGAGAATTCCTGCCCCCTGACCGTAAGCTGGTCTCCAGATTTCAGTTCGAATTGCCGAGCAATACCGGAACCGATCACCACATTGGCATCATCCAGCAGGTAGCGTCCCTGACCGACCTGCCAGCCCTTGAACTGTTTCATCTCGGCCGGCAGAATCCCGAGCAGCGGGACCGGCTGGTTCTTGAGGGCGGTGCGTTGGGTCAGGTAGGGGAAGGCAGTCAGTCCTTCGAGTGCGGCGATTTTTTTCACATCCGCGTTGGGGATGGCTTCGGGCAAGGTCTCCCCGGTGAGGACCGAGATCTGCTCGTAGGCGCACCAGCCCCGGGGTGTAACCACCAGATTCGCGCCCAGAACATCCGCCTGCTTGCGGATCTCCGTTTCCAGTCCGCTACCGAGCGACAGCAAGGTCACCAGCGAGGCGATACCCACGGCGATCGCCGAGATGGTAAAGAAAAAGCGGCTCTTGCGGCGGACGATGTTTTTCCAGGTCAGTTTGAAATGGTTCATGGTGTTTCCTCATGGCGGGCAATCATTGAAAGTAAGCTTCACGTTGAGGTGAACGATTCATTTTCATACTTTCGAAAATAACAACATGGGCGGGGTTTGTCAAACATAAGGTACGCTTCGTGTTCCGTTTTTGCCATCAGAGCGGATATTGTGCACACTAAATTGATCCTCTTTCAGCGGCAACTTTAAAGCGGCGGTGCGAAACAACTCCTGCAGAGGCTTGAGGTCGAACTTCGGCATGACGCGGAAGCTGCCGTTCTGCACAAACAGCCCATCGGCGACAATGATATGCAGGTGCGGGTGCCAGCGCCAGCGCCCATAATCGCCGAAGGTCTGGATCGTCATCACCGCGCCGATATCACCTTGCGGCTGATTCAGCACATTGCGGAAAAATTTTTCAGACTGCGGTTGGCGCAGTGGCAAAGCTTGGTAAGTAGTTTGCGGTTGCACTTGAAATTGAGGCGGAGGATTTTCGGGATGCTGAAAACATATTGCCGGTGCGGGACCGGATAGAGAATTTCGCCGCGCAGGTGTGCGCCGAACTGGATGCCTTTTTTGGAATGGCAACTGGGGCAGAACCAGCGTCCCCGGCAACTGAAGGCAGGCAGGTCCTCATGGCGACATTCGGAACAACGGACCCTGGCAAAACCTTCGCGCAGGTCGCCACACTTGAGGTAATCGTAGACCACATCGCTGACTACCTTGCGCGGATAACCGTATTTGCGGACGCAATGCTCGCCGTAGCCTAACTCGAAATCGAAATAATGATCGTTGAGCAGTTGCCACAACGGCGACTGTTGCGGTTTGCGCGGATGATAAACCGCTGCAGAGCCGACATGCTGCATGATCCCCCTCCTTATCAAGCAGTGTCAATAAGAAGCATAGCGTCAGACTAGCAAGTCCGCTCTATTCAGGTATGAAAACGCGGGAGGATTAGCCGTTAGTGAAACCACAACCTCGTGATTTTGGGTGCCAGTGAGTGACACCCGCCGCTTTTGAAACAAAAAAGCGAAACCATTGAATGGCCCCGCTTCGTTGTGTTTGTATTGCTTGTAATTACTATGCTTTCTTCCGCTTTCGGCCATACCAAGCAAGGCCCGCAAGACCACTACTTAGAAGTATCCATGTGCTCGGTTCTGGCACTGGTGCATTATTTCCACTACCACCTATGAGATTACCACCACCGTTACCATTACCGGTGCCAGAAAGATCCATGTCGTCAAGTAGCCCTATTTCAAAGGCAAGAGCGAGAATGTCACCAGATAGAGTGTGCTTTGTACCTGAAACGTTGTAGAAATCTTCACCGAAAGTCATAAAACCGTCAAAACTCCCTGTAGGAGTATCAGGCAGATCCACTTTGATACTCAATGATGGGTGAAGCTCATAATTATCGATAACAAATTCACCACTTGAATTATACATTCCCGAAGCCAACGTAAGTACGTTAGCATCGAAGAAATGAGGATTACTGACGAAAGCCACACCCATTGCTATCTGCCCATCAGGAGCAGAAGGCGACAGATACTGTGGAGTCTCCAGCATGCCGAATTGCCCTCCCGTGTATTCGCCTGCCACTGTAGGCAAGGCAAATGCCGGTGAAGTTATAGCAAGTAACAACAACAGAATTCCCAATAGCCTCTTCATAATTTCCTTCCTCCCTCCGCACAATGCGAATCAAAGTTAACGTTCTTGGCTTGTCTAGAAACAAATTTCAATTATAAGTAATTTTCTCTTAATTAAATCAATGCAGGCCGGTTAAAAAAACGCAACGGTGTAAGTCGTTAAGAACAAAGGCTCCCTGACATAACTGTTCCGTTATCGATTAAAAAGCGACAAATATCCTTCCGATGGACGTATATGGACGACCAGAACAATAAGGACATCATCTTCAATGTGATAAAGGGACACGATACTCCTCAACCCGGACCCGATAAAAGAGCGGATCTTCACAGGACAGTTGCGTGCGGATCAAAACGTTTGGGTAAGCAAGTTTCAGGCCACTCAGATTGTTGTCTGTATTTCAAACAGTTGTGCTGCTGTGGCTATGGGATCGTGAGGATTGTAAAGATTTCCGCCACTGCTATTCGTGATAGCAAGACCGCTTGAAGAGTGAACCCGCCAACAAACAAGAGACGGTGTTCCAATGTGTAAAGCCCCAGAACGCCCTGAGACGATAACAAGCCGGAACGCTTGCTGCCTTCAATAATCAGAATAACTTTTCAAATGTAAGGAGTTGTTATCTCAGCTTCGGAACAACTATTTCCGCTGATCCGCGCTTCGCATAGGTAGCATCAAAAAGTTTCTCTTAAATTCAAGGCTCGCGAGTCATTAAATCTGATCACGTCTCAAATATCAAAAGTGCTGCCACTGGGGGTTTCCTCTAAATCTCACTTGTCTATAGAATTTTGAGATATAAAAAAGCTGCCCGTACGTAGTTTTGGGTGGCTGTTTTAATATCAGAATCAATGACGGGTTTGAAGTAAGAGCTGGTGGCTGGTTTAGGCAAGCATATGCACACAGAATTTAGATTTCTGATAATTCGTGACTATTCTATTCATGGTAGAATGTAGCAAGTCCTCAGGCTGTTTTGAAACTCGTATTGGTAGGGAATGTATGGTCTTTCAGAATAAAAAACTTAACCGGCTGTTAGTGGGCGCTCTGGTCGTCGCGCTGGCCGTTCCTATTGTCAATATCTTCCTGATTTATCCTAACTTCAGTGTGTTTTTAACGAGAAATATTGAAGATTCTGCCATACGCCTCGCACAACATATGGAATATGAACTGCAGAAAACAGGTGGCTGGCTGTCGATATTGAAAGGAGAAGAGCCAGGGCCTGTAGAGATCCGTTTATTAGATAGCTACATGTCTGACTTCGCTTTGCGTAAAATGAAAATTTTCTCAGCAAAAGGGGTTGCTGTCTATTCGACAGATAAAACAGATATTGGCCGGCTGAACAACCGTGCCTATTTTCACGAGAAGGTCGCCAAGGGGCAGGTATTTTCTGAACTTGTAAAAAAAGATGCCAAGTCGCTGGAAGGTCAGACGTACCAGGTAGATGTCGTAGAGGTTTATGTTCCTTCTATGCAGGGCGAGAAGTTCAGAGGCGCTTTTGAGCTCTATTACAACATTACCCAGCAAGTCACATCGTTAGACAGACTCATCTGGTATGCTTCGATCTTGCCATTTGCCGTGTCCGGTTTTCTATTGTTTGCCTTGTATTGGGGCTTCAGGAACCTGGACAAAAGTTTGATTGAACAAAAAAGGGCAGAAGAAGAAATAAAGGCGCTACAAGGGATTCTCCCTATTTGTATGTTTTGCAAGGAAATACGCGATGATAAGGGCTACTGGAACCAGATAGAGGCTTACATAGAAAGCCATTCGGAAGCCCAGTTTACCCACGGGATTTGCGATCCCTGTTTAGAAAAGCACTACGGGAAAAAAATAGCCGATCAGGTAAGTGCGTCCTTAAAGGACGAATCGCAAACTTAATATAAATCTTACGTCTTCATTCCGGGATATTGAAGTTGACCCTTCCGTCAGGCTGATCTCTTTATCAGGCCAGTTTCAGCAACAGCTTCAGTACGGTTCCGGCAAGCCTTTCACTGTTGTTGACCAATTGAACAACCTTGTCGTTCTCTGACTGGCTGGAACGGACAATTTTCATCAGTTCGACCATTTTCTTGGCATCTGGAGCCTTTGGGAAAAGCTCGGCGATCTCAGCGTCGGTCAGCCGGGTCAATGAGGAGATCTGTGCCTGCAGCTGTTGGTCGGTTTGCTGCGCAGCATCATCGGCAATGCTTTGGAGATCTATGTCATCAAAAGTTATTGGCATTATTCGCTCCCTTTCCCGGTAAAGAGGGTTGCCAGTGTGCGGAGCGATTGCAGGTATGCCTCAGTCCGCTCAACCTGTCCGCTGACCGCCTCCGCTTTGCCGAGCAGCTGACCGACCGCCTGGTCAACCTGTCCCAAACCTTCACTGACTTTGCTGTCCTCAATTCCGAGCAGCTTCTGGTAGTGCTGCTGTTTGTTCTGCAGGGTTGCTGCCGAACTCAGCAGCTGAGTCAGGCTGTCATTCATGTTATAGGCTTGCAGGTAACTTTGCTGCAGTTGCCGGCGAAGCTGGCGTTCGGTTTCGGCCAAGGGGGCGATCAATTGTTGGCGTTTGTCGATAATCTTCTGCTGGATGACCGGTCCGACCCAGTTGAGGAAAGCGGTTCGGTCGGCGGGATTGTTTGAGTTGCTGACCTGCTCCCATTTGCTCCGGATCTTCTCGTTGTTGAAGAAGATTTTGCTGAATTCAGGCGCCCACTCTTCTTTGATGAATTGATCAACCTGCCGTTCCTTTTCGCTGAAAAAACTATCGAGCAACGCCAAATGTGCCTGTTCCAGGCTGGCAATCTGATTGCCCAGAGCGACCGACAGTGTGACCGATTCCTGAGGAATTTTTGCGCAGCCACCAAGCAGCAACAGAAAGATGAGCAGGCCGGGGATCAATTTCATGTAGTTCATCCAACACCTCCACGCCCGCGCTCGATGCAAACCCGCTTCAGCCAGCCGCGGGCATATTTTTCTTGCGTCGGGCTTTTGCGCATGTATTCGATGTAGTGCATCCCCTGCAGGATATTCATAATTTTCAGCAGGTGTTCGGCGGAATCTTTGGCCAGATATTTGTTGAGTGCCGCCAGAGTTCCCGGTCCTGATTTGCCGTCTTCGAGAATATCTTTAAAGCTTTTCTGGTTTCTGTTGAGCAGATTTAAACCTTCCTGGAGAAAGCGTACCGAACGATGGACACCCATATTGACCCCGGTGTCGAACATCTCTTCGGCTAAATCCTGTGAATCGACGGCGTCCCCCTGAAAGCGATCCCAGTAGTGTTGTTTGTAGAAGTCACGAATTTGTTTTTGTAAATCCTCATCTTCGCCCAGCTTTTTGTTCAGCTGTCGTCGGTTTGTCGCCTGTTTTTTGATCTTATCAATGCTGGCCCAACCTGCCCAGCCGGGATGATAGCGTCGCGCTACCCCTTTATAGGTTTCGCCACCGGCATCATCCGGATCAAAAACATAACCGCCCTCATGACCAAGAGTGATCTGATATGCCTGTTCAAAATTAGCCATTATCGCCTCCCTGCGCGCTGTGTGAGCTGCTCTTATACCTAACCTTTATCATTTATCTCATTAAAATCAAGTTTGCTGACGGTGGGGTTTATTGGGGGTAAAATCCGCCCCGCAAACAATTCATGTCCGCCTGCTTTTCGCTCTCTTGACATCGGCACCAAACTGTTGATAGATTGCCACGTTCGGCCAGAGTTTCTGTGCTGGCGGCCGTGGTTTTGGGGACTGCGGTAAGTCGAATATTTACCACCGCTGCCGGGGAAGGTTTTCCGGTGGTATGGAGCTAATAGATGCGTTCTTCCGATATGTTGCTGGAAACAGATCTGCCGAAAGGGGTTAAAGACTTTCTGCCGCTCAAGGCGGCGAAGGCAGATTATCTCCAGCAGCAGCTGCGCCAAGTCTTTGCTGCCTGGGGTTTCCGTCCGGTGATTACACCGCAACTCGAGTACCTTGATGTTCTCGAGCGGGGACTGGGCGAAGGGTTGCGTGACCGGGCTTTTCGTTTTGATGATCGTCAGAGCGGTCGTCTCGTCGCTTTTCCGCCTGATATGACACCGCAGATCGCCCGTATTGCCGCGACCCGCATGAGTGAGCGCTTGCTGCCGTTACGCTTGTGTTACAGTGGCCGGGTTCTGCGTCACACCGAGCAGCAGATGGGCAAGGACCGTGACATCTTTCAGACCGGTGTCGAGCTGATCGGTCTCGACAGTCCCGAAGCGGATGCCGAGATGATCGTCATGGCGGTTGAAACATTGCAGGCGGTTGGTGCACAAGAGTTCACCATCGATATCGGACAGGTCGATTTTTTTCGCGGCGTAATGGATGGACTGTCGCTCGAGGGTCGGCTGGCCGATCAGGTTGCCGATGCGATCCTGCGTAAAGACAGCTCTGAATTACAAGCTCTGCTGAAAGATGTTGAGCTGGATGACGCCGCACGTCAGGAAGTTCTTGCACTGCCACGTTTGTTTGGCGGGCGGGACGTTCTGGAACGGGCGAAAAAGGTCGTTCGCAATGAACGGTCGCGCAAAGCGCTCGACAATCTTGCCCAAGTGCTCGATGTCTTGGAAGTTTACGGTGTGCTTGATCATGTCACCGTCGATCTCGGTGAACTGCGTGGCCTCAATTATCACACCGGCATCACTTTTCAGGGGTTTTTGTCGGGTGTTGGTCACGCGGTTTGCAGCGGTGGGCGCTACAATAACCTGACCGCCCAGTATGGCTTCGATGCTCCGGCAACCGGGTTCACTTTCAGCTTGTTACACCTGTTGTTTGCACTCGATAAGGTTCTCGACCAGCGGGTCGATCCGACGACTGATCTGTTGATTTATGCAACGGATGAGCAACAGCGTCAGGCTCAGCAATTGGCGTGTAAACTGCGACAGCAGGGCTACTCGGTCGCGCGGGATATTTTGTCGCGGGAACAGGCCGCAGCCGTTGAATATGCAAAACAGATGAATTTTAAATATCTGGCGATTGTTGCTGGAGAGGGGAACGATGTCGAACTGATCTGCCTGTGTGATGGGCAAAGTCGACACATCCCCTGGCAGCAGATCGACCAGAATGGACTAGAGCTTTAGGCTATCCATAAACAGCCGGTTAGATTTGATCGGCGCGACAGGAGTTAGAAATAATATGGCCAACGTAATTATCGTCGGTGCCCAATGGGGTGACGAAGGCAAAGGCAAGATTGTCGATATTTATACCGAGCATTCCCAGCAGGTGGTCCGCTTTCAGGGCGGCAACAACGCTGGTCATACTCTGGTGGTCGGTGATGAGAAAACCGTCCTGCACCTGATTCCCTCCGGAATTCTACACGAAGGCAAGCGCTGCCTGATCGGTAACGGTGTGGTCCTCGACCCGAAGGTCTTCCTCGAAGAGATCGATGGTTTGAAGAAAAAAGGCTACCTCAAAGATGATAGCCAACTGGTTGTTGATGGGGCGGTTAACATCATCATGCCTTATCACAAGAAGATCGATATTGCGCGCGAGCAAAAAGCGGGCAGCAAGAAGATCGGCACCACCGGTCGTGGTATCGGTCCCACTTACGAAGACAAGGCCGGTCGTCGCGCAATCCGTTTTGCCGATCTGCTCAAGCCGGAGACTTTCAAGCGTAAAGTCGCCGAAGTATTGCCGGAGAAAAATTTCTACCTGGAGCAGTTTCTGGATGAGCAGCCGCTGTCGGAAGAAGCGATCATCGAAGAGTATCTTGGTTACGCAGAGCGACTGCGCGGCTATCTCGGTCGTGTTTCGACAACCCTTGATGCGGCGATCAAAGCTGGTGACAACATCCTCTTTGAAGGGGCACAGGGCAGCTTGCTCGACGTCGATCACGGCACTTACCCGTTCGTCACCTCTTCTTCCACCGTGGCTGGCGGTGCTTGCACCGGCGCCGGAATCGGTCCGAACAAGATCAACGAAGTCATCGGCATCTCCAAGGCTTATGTGACCCGCGTTGGCGAAGGCCCGTTCCCGACAGAGCTACATGACGAAATGGGTGAGCAGCTGCGTGCCGCCGGACAAGAATTTGGTGCCACCACCGGTCGTCCGCGCCGCTGCGGTTGGCTCGATATTATTGCGCTGAAGGAAGCGGTTCGTACCAATGGTTTGACCGGGATTGCCCTGACTAAAATGGACGTTCTCAACGAGCTGGAATCGGTTAAAGTTTGTACCGCATATCGTCATGGCGAAGAACTGCTCGAAGAGTTCCCGCAGGATTACGACGTTTTGAAAGAATGTACCCCGGTTTACGAAGAAGTTGCCGGTTGGCAGTGCGATATTAACAGTACAACAGAGTACGATAAGCTGCCGCAGCAGGTGCGGGAGTACGTTGACAAGATCGAGGCCTGGACCGGTTGTCCAGTGGTTCTGGTATCGGTTGGACCGCGTCGCGACCAGACAATTCAGCGGACCAATCCGTTTGTATAGAAAAGCGGTAAAAAGTTTAAAAAAAGGTTGACCCGTTAAAATGATTCACGTATAACAGGTCTCCGTTGCACGGGCCGGTAGCTCAGTTGGTAGAGCATCTGACTTTTAATCAGATGGTCGTGGGTTCGATCCCCCCCGGCTCACCATTTATATGTAGCATCCTGCGGATACAATTTCCGCAGGGACTTAGCAGTTTTAAGTCCCTATCGTCTAGCCTGGCCCAGGACACCGCCCTTTCACGGCGGCGACGGGGGTTCGAATCCCCCTGGGGACGCCACATTGTAAGAAAGCCCT
>CALZLE010000246.1 GCA_945788205.1 uncultured Desulfuromonadales bacterium | reverse complement strand
CTGCAGCGTGAATGATAAAGTCAACTCCCTGCGTTGCCTGCAGTAGACGTTCATCGTCACGCACATCACCGAGGAAATAACGCATGCAACTAGCGTGATATTCTTGCTGCATCTCAAACTGCTTAAGTTCATCGCGAGAGTAGATGATCAGGCGCTTAGGGGAATAGAGGGAAAGAATTGTTTCAACGTACTTCTTTCCGAACGAACCAGTCCCACCAGTAATCAAAATAGATTTGTCGTTGAACATAAAGTAAATCCTTTTATCAGCTTTTAAGTAAGTGCGTAGATATCGCTTTGGCGACTCGTTCGTTGGCTTTACGATCGCGTTTGCCAAATACCCAGGAAAAATATCGTTCCCGCTGCCGGTCGTAGTCTGATGAGGCTAAAATTGCCTGATCTAAGATAGTGTTGAAGTTGAGTGTGTCTGCAGTGTAATGACGAGGGCCGCAATCGTATAGTGATAGCAGTTGTTCTGTATCATCAGGATGCATGCCTTCTTTTTCTGCCTGTTTTTGCATTGTGTCTAGTGACAGCTGCGGTGTCTCAATGAATAATTGAGGCGCATTGTAGAATAGTGATTCCTCGGCCGGTGAGTTAGCGTCTGAAACTATTAAATCCGCAATAGAAAGTAATAACGGTAGTGGTTGGCAGGTCAGGTCAAGGAGACTGTCAGGGCGATATCTTGCCATTTTCCTGACTCGGCGAAAACTTTTACGGTCCGCGGCTCTGGAGGTTAAGGCCTGGCTCGGGTGTGGGCGTAGAATTAGATTGTAGTGGTACGGTGCTGTTTCAAGTAGTTTTTCTGCAGCAAAATCCCAAGATCCGACACCTCGGCGACTCGGAGCATACAGAATCGTTTTCTTTTGCGGATTGAGACCAAGAGACAGCAAGGTCTTTTCTTTTGAGCTTGCGTCTATGTCTGGGAATTCACAAAACGGGAGAAAGCCCGTTTTAACAACCTGTTTGAGACGTATCGCTGAAGAAAATCTTTCAATCATCTGTTGCATACGTGGGCCAATAACACAGAGCAGATCATGGTGAGAGTTTTCTGAAAGGGTTTGTTTGCTAAGCAACATAAATGTGCCATGGAACACCATACAGGTTTTAGCATTAAACTTTTGAAAAAAGCCCTTGCCGGGGGAGCCAGTAACTAACGCTTGTGCAGATTTTACATGCCTGTTTCCTGATGCGAGGTCCCCTAGAAAACGGGAATAGTACGCTCTGCTCATCTCAGGATAGAGCCTGGCCGTAGCTTGAAGCGTTGACCTGCGACTAGACACAAACATTCCCGGAAGTTGATTTTGAACCTGCGCCAAGTGAGGGACGGCCTGAAACATTTTTGAGAAATATACGATTTTGCTCATTCGGTTTGCCTTGTTCTTATTTTTTGTGAGCCGTTGATTTTGCTGTGATCATGATATTTGTTATCGTTAGGTCAGGTTGACTGAGCTGTTTAGAGTGAATGTAAGGTCCTGCTTTTACGATTTAGGTATAACGCAAAGAGTTGCCGCTGTTTTTATCGGGGCAAATAAGAGTCAAACCACCGCCATAGTTCAGAATTTGGCTTCCAGTTGCGTAAAAACCGTGCTCTGTCGATTTGATAATGCCGCAGATACTGCTGTTGTGAACGAAATTCTCGCATGGCATCCAGATCGATCACCAGCGGCTGTGAATTGCTGATCAAGAAATTCGTCGCTTTGCAGTCTCCGTGATATATGCCGCTATGCTTCAGTGTGTCAAACAGGGTAACAAAATTCTCTGCAACGGTATTGTTTAGTTTCTTAGCCGACTCCATGGCGCAAAAATACTTGGCAGCGTCCTGACCTGCATTGTATTCACAGATATAATATGCCGATAAACGAATTGGTCCAAAGCGTTTTTCAATCATTGCCAGCGCCAGCGGCGTAGCAATTGCTGAGATGCGAAGTCGCTGCGCATTCCCCCAGGAAATGGCAGCACGGGTAGGGCGCAAGCAGCGCTTTAATCCATGCAGAAAGTTTTTAATATTGTAGCGCTTGACCACCCACTTTCGTTGTTTGTGAGTGATTTGAACGACCGTAGAACTATTTCCGTGCTTCAGCATTTTTCCGCCAGCCATCATAGCGTCAGGATCTGAGGCCAATAGTTGGATCAGCTCCGGATCAGCATCTCGCCTGGCGACCATTACTTGTCCGTTATTTTTGCTGCGTACGAATTCACTACAGGTCCGAAAGCTTTTTTTTACGTAGGCTAGGCGCCGCTTTTTGCGGGCGAGAAAAATATGGCTTTCCAGATCTCTTTTTAGTCGCTGACTGTCGAGTTTTCGGAGTTCTAAGTAGTCGTCTATAACTGCCGGGACCAATTGATCAAACTGAGGTTCGAGTTGTGCAAAAAAAAGAGCGAGATTTGCGAGACTGGGTCTGTAGCTCAGGGGCTGGCTCGACGTGCCAATAGCAAAGGTATCACCATCGATGCTGTACCAGTGCTCTTGGCAGTAGAGGAAATTACCTAAATGTAAATCTTTCTGATAGAGCCCTGCATTGTGGTGCCCGGCAATCTCGCGTAAAAGCTCTCGGAGTACGATTTTTCTGTCATGGTCTGTTTGCTGGTCATTCCAAACGTCCAGAGCGGTTTTCGGCGCAGTTAATTCTTCAGATATCAAGACCGGAGTTTCGTCTGTCAGAGCTCCTGAAAAAAGTATTTCTGGACTTTTGATGCGTGCCTTGTGGAGAGCGAGAAGGCCAATTTTTTCACGATCAAGGTGCTGTTGTGAGCGGGTTCGGTGCAGGAACAGTTTTACGACGACCCTTTGTCCTTGCCAGAAACCATTACAAACCAACCGTTTGCCTGGCAGCTTCCGTAGCGGATGTGTGCAGATCAAACTATTGTCATTTGACGAATGCTTTACCTGCAGGGTTGTTGGCCATGTTGTAATGTCTGAAATCATGATGCTTTTTGGGATTATCTTGAAGGACAAAAGACCTCTGTTACTCAAAAAAATTAAACTAGCATAAGCCCCATTTCAAATCTATACTAAGCTTCCTTTGCTCGATTGGGTAAGCTTGTTCCGAAGGGGCTTCGGCCTGTTTGAGGGCAATTTAACATGACGATAAGAATCTGGAAGCAGGATTAAAGTATGAAAAAAAAATATTCGCCGATAAGTCTGGAAAAAATCAAAACCTACTCGCTTAAAACGCGTGATAATAAGGTCAATATTGAGCAGCACTTTCCGAAGCCGCCGCAGGCAGGAGGTTCATTTGATGATTTTTTCAAGAACCTGCCACAGGTGCTCGGCGCTGAGTCGCTGCATAAAGTTGTTGCTGCAATCGTAAATGCGCATAAAAATCAGCGTCCAGTCGTTCTGGCGATGGGGGGACATGTTATTAAGTGCGGTTTGCAGCCGGTTTTAAAAAAACTGATTGAAGATGGCGTTATTACCGCTGTGGCAATGAATGGTTCAGCGACAATTCATGATTATGAGGTGTCGCTGGTGGGCGCAACCTCAGAGGATGTCGGCGCTGTGTTGCAGGCCGGTGATTTCGGTTTTTCTGAGGAGACTGGTTGCGGGATGAATCAGGCTCTGGAAAACGGTCGCAAAGCAGGTTTCGGTTTTGGTGAGTCGATCGGTCGGGCAATTATCGATAATATTCATCCACATCGGGAATTCAGTCTGTTGGCCAGTTGTGTGGAGAATAATATTCCGGTGACGGTTCATGTCGCACTTGGGACTGACATCATCCATCAACACCCGCAGGCCGATGGGGCAGTTATCGGTCAGCTGTCGATGCAGGATTTTCACCTTCTGACGTCTGTCGTCGCTGACCTCGGCGATGGAGGTGTTTGGTTGAATGTTGGCTCGGCAGTCCTGATGCCAGAGGTTTTTCTCAAGGCTTTATCGATTGCTCAGAATCTGGGCCACAAAGTTGACGATTTTACGACTGCAAACTTCGATATGATCCAGCATTATCGGCCGTTGCAGAATGTGGTTAAACGTCCGACGTCCGGGCAGGGGCGTGGTTACACAATTACCGGACATCATGAAATAAATATCCCACTGTTGGCCCATGCCGTTCTGAATGAGTTGCACAAGGAGATTGTTTGATGACCGGGCAGCAGATAGAGCAGGCTTTTGCGAAGATTGCCGGCACGAAAATTCTTGTCATCGGTGACCTGATCCTCGACAAATATATCTGGGGCAAAACCAGCCGGATTTCTCCAGAAGCGCCCGTTCAGGTTGTTGAGGTAGAAAGCGACGAGCTGCGGCTTGGTGGTGCTGGGAATGTTGTCAATAATCTGCTGGCGCTCGGCTGTCAGGTGGCTGTTGCCTCGGTCGTTGGCGATGATGAAGATGGGCATAAACTTCTCAGTTTAATGGCTGAGCGCGGTGTTGACCGTACCGCCATTTTACAATCGACACAGCGGACAACCAGCCGAAAAAGTAGAGTGTTGGCCAGCCACCAACAAATGTTGCGGATCGATCGGGAGAGCACAGGAGAAATCTCAGCAGCAGAACAGGAAACGTTACTCAAATATGTCAGCCAACAATTATCGGCAGTCGGAGCAGTCATTTTATCAGATTACCTGAAGGGGGTTTTAGCTCCCAGCCTGTTGGCGCAGGTCATCAAGCTTTGCCGAGAGGCAGAGGTGCCGGTCGTCGTAGATCCTAAGGGGACAGATTTCAGCCGTTATCGTGGTGCAACCTTGCTAACGCCGAATCGGCGCGAAGCCGAGGTCGCGACCGGGATGGTGATTTGTGATGAGAATAGCCTGTTACGTGCTGGTGAGAAATTGGTGAACGATCAGCAGCTAGAGGCGTTGGTGCTGACCCGCAGTGAAGAGGGGATGAGCCTGTTCGCTGCAGATGGCGGTGTTGAGCATCTATCGACTGAAGCCCGTGAAGTGTTTGACGTCTCCGGAGCCGGTGATACGGTTGTTGCTGTTATTGGTGCTGCTCTGGCGGTTGGTGAGCCACTGAGTTATGCTGCAAAACTGGCGAACCTTGCTGCTGGAATTGTGGTCGGAAAGCTTTGCACCTCGACCGTTTCAGCGATTGAAATCGTCAAAGATGCCGCTCGCCGGAATCGGCAATCAGAGGGAAAAATTCTGTCACGTGATGATCTCGCCATTATGCTTGATGCCGATCGCGCCCAAGGAAAGAAAATTGTTTTTACCAACGGTTGCTTCGATCTTCTCCATGCCGGACATGTGAAGTATTTACAGCAGGCAAGGGCGTTGGGCGATTTGCTGGTGTTAGGACTTAATTCCGACGACTCAATCCGTCGTTTAAAAGGAGACAAGCGGCCTTTGTTGGAGGAGAGCGAGCGGGCTCAGATTTTGGCCGCTCTCGATTGTATCGACTATCTGACAATTTTTGATGAAGACACGCCTCTTGAGTTGCTGCAAGTTGTCCGTCCACAAGCCCTCGTCAAGGGTGGGGATTATCTTCCTGATGAGGTTGTTGGTAAAGAACTGGTCGAAAGCTACGGTGGTTGCGTCGAGT
>CALZLE010000245.1 GCA_945788205.1 uncultured Desulfuromonadales bacterium | reverse complement strand
GCTGGCTGAGCAGGAACGCTGGTCGGTCGGCAAACTCGGTCCGGAAACCAAAGGGAAACGGAGTGGGTGGTGGGGGATGAGTGAAGCGGCGGAGAGCTTTCTTGATCAGTTGATCACTTGGCGAGAGGTTGGTTTTAACGCAGCCCGGCACCGACCCAACTACGATCAGTACCATTCGCTGCCTGAGTGGGCGAAAGAATCTCTCGCCAAGCACCGTGGCGACCCGCGGCCGTACCTTTATAGTTTGGAGCAATTCGAGCTGGCTCAGACTCACGATCCGCTCTGGAATGCAGCGCAGAACCAGCTGTTGCGCGAAGGACGAATGCAGAATTATTTACGTATGCTCTGGGGCAAGAAAATCCTCGAATGGAGCATTGATGCCGAAACCGCGCTGCAGACGGTGCTGAACCTCAACGACAAATATGCCCTCGACGGCCGCGACCCGAACTCGATCAGCGGTATTTTCTGGTGCCTGGGACGTTATGACCGCGCCTGGGGGCCAGAGCGACCGATTTTTGGTAAGATACGTTATATGAGCTCAGAGAACACGGCGCGTAAATTCAGAGTAAAGAACTTTCTGCGCCGCTACGCTGCGGGTTGCTAAACTTCAACAAAAACTTTCTTTCAACGACGGAGTGAGGCTCCGACAGCGCTTGTCTCGTCAGACTCATGTTTCTCAAACCTAAAGCCTTTCAGCCAGTAAAGAAATATGCTCTGGCCCAACGCCACAGCAGCCGCCAATCACAGTCGCCCCTTCTTGTTGCCATTGCCGTGCCCAATTTAAATAGCTGGAGGGAGTCAGATCGACACGTGTTTCGTTAAGATCACTGTTTACGGTTACAGTTTTTAGCTGTGGTGGAAAAGCGTTGGCATAAGCACCAATTTCAACCTGCGAAACATTTAAGGAGAGCAGCTCGTCTTTTGCAACCTGGACTGCAGCACCGATGACTTCCGGCTGGCAGCAGTTAAATAAAATGGCCTCTACCCCCATAGCGGACATTGCTTTGACTGCATCAACTACAGATTCCCCGGAGCGCAGCAATGGTTCGCTGGTCAACTCGGAATCCTCTAAAGTGAAGGAAACCCAAACAGGTTTTTTCCCGTCACCCAGTCTGTCGATGAGTGATTTGACACTCATAGCCTCGGCTAGCAGACTTTGAGTTTCACAGAGCCATAAATCGACATATGGTCCCAACCCCTCAATCAGAGGTGTGGCAATTTCAGCAGTCCGTTCTGGTTGATACAGATCGGTACGGTAGGACCCAAACAGCGGAGGGACAGAACCTGCGACTCGCACCTTTTCCCTTGCTTCTGCAACTGCAGCACGGGCCACCTGTCCGGCAGAGGCAGCCAACGTTCGGCCCTGTTTCTTAAAGTGATCTTCCCCGATATGGAAGGGAATCAGGGCATAACTATTGGTGGTAATGACCCCTGCCCCGCTGTCGATAAAATCTTTATGAACCTCTTTAACGACTTCAGGAGCTTCGAGCATTGCCAGGGCAGACCATTCCGGTTGTTTGAACGGCGCGCCCCGGCGTTCAAGTTCTCGCCCTAGGCCACCATCCAAGATTGTCATCCTACGATTTGCCATAATATTCTCACTGTTTCAAATCCGTTCCGGCAACGGGATAAACTCGGTCTCTTCCGGTACTTTAGGAAAGGTCTTTTCTTGCCAATCCTGCTTGGCTTTTTCGATCAAATCTTTTCGGCTCGATACCAGGTTCCACCAGACGGTCCGTTTGCCGAGGGGAGTGCCGCCAATGATCACCAAGCGAGTTGGTTCGGCCGCTTCCAGCTCAATGCCAGGGGTCTGATCGAACAGGGACATCTCGTGTTGAGCGATCCGGCTTTCATCAGCTTTTAATCGCCCGGACACAACATAGACAGCCCGCTCTTCAACATTGTCTGGCAGAGCAATCTTTCCACCCTTTTCCAACTGCACTTCGACATAAAGAGTCGGCGAATGGGTTTTGACCGCCGATGTGACGCCAAAGGCTTCTCCGATCATCACGCGAACAGTCGCTTTCTCCAACTCCACCTGTGGCAACGCGGCCTCATCAAAATGGGTAAAAAACGGTTCGCATTCCTGCTCATTTTCCGGCAGCGCCAACCATAACTGCAACGCCTCCAGCGTGTGTCCCTGCTGGCGCAGTTCGGGCCCGGTCCGTTCCGAGTGCACGATCCCCTTTCCGGCAGTCATCCAGTTGATCTCGTTTGGCCGGATCGGTTGGACATGACCGAGGCTGTCTCGATGCAGGATCTCGCCGGCAAATACGTAGGTGACTGTCGCCAGACCGATGTGCGGATGTGGTCGCACGTCGATCCCTTCACCGGGCGAAAAAACCGCCGGACCGAGGTGGTCGAAAAAAATGAACGGCCCGACATTCGCCAATTCTTTGCTCGGTAGAAAACGGCGAACACTGAACCCACCCAAATCGCGCTCAACAGGGTTGAGCAGTTTCAGGATGGCTGTGCATTCTGGCTGACGGTCCTTTTTGTAGCAAGAGTCATTGTCGGTAAGGTCACTCATCGTGTCTCCGCCTTTTCGAATAAGTAAACAGTTCTGATTTACAGTTTAACAGCTGACAAAAAATCTAAAACTTAACTGTGGCAAGAAAATTTCGGCATAAATTGTTAGACTTTACAGGTGTTTTTTTCTGCAACATCCGCTGAACAAAAGAAGGAGTGAGGATGAAACTTTTCAGTAGCTATCCGCTTGGAGATATCGAACTGAATAATCGGCTGGTGATGGCGCCAATGACCCGTTGTCGAGCCCTTGGCAACACCGCCAACCCGTTGATGGGCAAGTATTATCGTCAGCGAGCGAATGCCGGTTTGATCATCACCGAAGGCACCTCCCCATCACCAAACGGCCTCGGTTACGCACGCATACCGGGCCTGTTTAATCAGGAGCAAGTAAAGGCTTGGCAGCAGGTTACCGATGCCGTCCACAAGGCTGGTGGCAAGATCTTTATCCAGCTCATGCACACCGGTCGGGTCAGCCACAAGATTAACTTACCAGAAGGGGCAACAGTTTTAGCACCATCTGCAGTTCCATTTTCCGGAGATATGTGGACCGATGAAAAGGGGCTGCTGCCCTGCAGCGAACCGCGGGCAATGACTGCAGAAGAGATTAAAACGACCATCGGCGAGTATGTTCAGTCAGCAAAGTTGGCGATTGAGGCTGGTTTCGATGGCGTTGAACTACACAGCGCCAATGGTTATCTGGCGAACCAGTTTCTCGACCCGGCGACCAACCAGCGGCAGGACGATTATGGCGGTAGTATGAAGAAACGGAACCGCTTTGTACTCGAAATAGCCCAGGCGGTAGCTCAGGAAATCGGTGCAACAAAAACCGGAATCCGCATCTCGCCACACGGTTCGTTCAACGATATGAGTGATTACCCGGAGCTGACGGAACAATATGGCCTGTTGGCAACCGGACTCGGTGCGCTGCAGTTAGCCTATCTGCACCTGGTTGACCATTCGGCACTGGGGCAGGCCAAACCTCTGGCAGCCACGACCGAAAAGGTGCGCAATAACTTCCGCTCAGCCGGAGGCGGGGCGATTATTCTTTCCGGCGGTTATGAGAAACACCGGGCGGAAGTTGACCTGCAAAGCGGAGCCGCCGACCTGATCGCCTTTGGGCGGCCTTTTATCTCCAACCCAGATCTTGCTGAGCGGATGGATCAAGATGCCGAGTTAACAGTTCCAGACGATAGCAGCTTCTATCTTGCGGGCGAAGAAGGATATACCGATTATCCAATTCTTGCTGGGAACTAGCCCGGCGGATTGTCGCTCAGTAAACGATCACGAAAACTCTCGCTGATCGGCTGCGGTCCAATCCAGAGGCCGAAATAAGCCACGGCAAAGTCATTTCCGGCGACGCTGCCGAGGGGCTCGCCATTGAGCCGCAGTTCAGTACCTTTCGACGGATGATAGACCAGGCTATAACGATCACCTGGGCTGATATCACGGAACAACTGGTAGAACTGCCCCAGCCGTTCGGCGAGGGCCTGATACTCTTGCGGTGGCAGGTTTTCCCGCAGCAGCTTATCGGAAGAGCTGGAGAAATCTTCGGCTTTGAAATTACGCAGGTAGGAGATTTCCAGCAGTTTCGGGACATCCTCGGTCCAGCGGGAACCGGGCTGCCCATCCGGCAGATAGAATGCGCCGACGTAAACATCGAAAAACACTGCCCAGGTCAGCAGCGCCGCACCATTCAACTGTAACTCGACATCGGCCACCTGACGGCGTTGTTCAAAACTCACCCCCTCGATCACAACCGAGGAATAAACGGGGCTGGAGATGAGGAGAAATATCAATAGAACAGATAGTTTTCGCATATTCTGACCTCTCATAAAAATCGCCGATACCCCCCTTCGGTACTGGCCAGCTTTTGCCGCAGCCAGAGCAGCAACGGCATCACCAGCGCCCAGATGATTGCCAGGACCATCAGCGCGAGCTGCGGATTATCGCCAAAGGTCGCCGCGCCCATTCGAATCCCGCCCCAGTAGGCCAGCGGCCCACCGATTGCCCCGAACAGTGCGCCGAGCAGGTAACGCCCGGCGAGCCAGTGCAGAGCAAAACGGAACATCGTTGCAAACTGCGCCCAGATGACAAACACCCAGAGCGGCAGCCATAATGGCCAACGCGGATCGGCCTTGAAGGTAAAGAGCCCGGCCGCCTGTTGCAAACTGTCGACCACAACCCCGAGCAAGCAAGCAGCAAGCATCAGTTGAACTTCGGCTGCGCGCTTATCTGCCAGCAGCAGGTGGATAATCAGCAGCGCCACAGCACCGATCGCTCCGCTGAGCGAAAAGCCGAGCGCGGCACCGAGCACACAGCTGAACCAGCCGACCTGGTAAATCACTATGTTGATGATCTTGCTCAACGTTGGCGACAGCATCAGAGCTCCCTTTCAGCCGTTGCCCGGCTTGTCCAGCTCAAGTTGTGCCAGGTCGATGATCCGGCTGGTGAAGCCGGCTTGACAGTAGGCGAAATAGTAGTCCCATTTGCGCAGGAAGCGCTCGTCGTAGCCGAGTTCGAAGATGCGCTGCCGCTGTGTCAGAAATGTCTGTCGCCAGATATCGAGGGTGCGGGCGTAGTCGAGACCGTAGTTTTCGAGCCGGCTCATGGTCAGGCTGCTGCTCGCCATCGCCTTGCTCATGGCACCGACCGACGGCAGGTGTCCTCCTGGAAAAATGTGCTTGCGAATCCAATCGGCACTGGTGCGGTAGGCGTCGTACTTGCGATCCGGGATGGTGATCACCTGGATGACCGCCCGGCCACCGGGCCGCAGCGCCCGATCACAGGCCTGGAAGAACGGTTTGAGCCCGGCGTGACCGACCGCTTCAATCATCTCGATCGAAACAATTTTGTCGTACTGGCCCTCGATATGCCGGTAATCACAGATTTTCAGTTCGATCTGTTCCTCCAGCCCGGCCTCGCGAACCCGCTCGCGGGCCAGCGCCAACTGTTCATGGGAAAGGGTGATGCCGGTGACCCGGCAGCCGGTTTGGCGCACCATCTCGATGGCTAAACTGCCCCAGCCGCAACCGATTTCCAGCACATGATCGTCACTGTCGATCTGCGCTTTTTCAATGATCGTCCGCAACTTGTTGCGCTGCGCCTGTGCAAGACTTTCGTTTTCATCCTGAAACAGCGCTGCCGAGTAGGTCATGCTTGGATCGAGGAAGGTGGCAAAGAAGTCATTACTCAGGTCGTAATGTTCGCGGATGTTGCGTGAGCTGCCTTTGATGGTGTTGGCGCGAAGCTGGTGCCGCAGCACGTTGAGCCAACGACCGAGGGTCGCCGGCGCCACGTTGCGATCGTCGATCAACTCGGCGTTGCCGGACAGCAGGGTCAGCAGACCCGGAAGGTCGTCGCTATTCCAGTCACCGTCGGTGTAGGCTTCGCCGAAGCCGATCTCGCCAGCGAGCATCACCCGGCGGAAAAAACCGTTCTCATGCACGTTCAGTTGCTGTGCCTCGGTTCCAGCCTCACCGTAGCGGAGTTGGCCTCCTTCGGGCAATCGCACCTGCAAAGAACCCTGTTGCAATTGTGAAAAGTGTTTGTGAGCAAAAACCCGGCCGATCCGGTCGAGAAAAGTCGGCGGCACTGGGCGAATCGTCATCTGATGATCTGGGACTGGCTTTGTGTACACAGGAAGCCTCCTTTGCCAATAAAGCCTGGCCGCCTGCCAGAGGATGCGTGGTGTGGTCAGAGCAGCGGTCAGTGGATGTCTGATGATGGTGTGCAGCAAGCTGCGCGCGGTGAGCGTTTCGCCCTGCCCCTGAATCCGGGCAATCAACACCAGCTGATCGTCACGGTGGAAGTGAATCTGGTTGTCGAGCTGTTGGTGCGGCTCGGTGAGCTGAAATTCGTAGCGGCCGTCACGGGGGAAAAAGGGTGAAACATGAAATTGCTTGGGATTATTGATGTGCAGCTGGCCGTCGCGATTTTCTGCGGCGCTGATATCGAGCAGGTAGAGGTGCATCTCGCCGAAGGTATTGTTGACCTGAGCCAGCACGTAGCGCAGCTGCCCGCTAGCAGAGTAGCAATAGAAATAACTGATCGGGTTGAAGACATAGTTGAAGTAACGCGCAGCGGTGACCAGCACCACCCGACCGAGCGGCTCATCATTCCCCTGTTCGACAAGCGTTTGCTCGAGCTTCTGCCGCAGCGGCCGTTGGTCAGACTGCAGGTAATCCTTATCGTGAATCGCCACCGGCCGTAGCTGGTTGTAGCCGAACAACCGATTTTGCCGCGCCAGTTCCGGCAGCTCATCAATGTCAAAGGCATAGAAGTAAACCGGGTAGCGGAAGCTGTGCTGAACTGGTGTCAGCCGGGCGTGGCTGACCTCGCCCTGATAGATCAATGAATTCATAATTCAATCCCGAAATCTTTACCGACTGCAACCGCTGAGCGAACTGCGTCTTCGTGAAAACCGTAACCGAAGTAGCTGCCACAGAACCAGCTGTTGTTCTGGCCGTTGAGCGTCGGCAGCTGTGCTTGTGTCGCCAGTGAAGCGAAGCTGTACTGCGGGTGGTGATAGTCGAATTCAGCGATCACCGTCTCCGGCCGAAACTCCTGACGCCGGTTGAGAGTCACGCAGTAGTGCTGCGCGGCAGAAAAACCCTGCAGCAGGTTCATGTAATAGCTGACGTAGACCGGCTGCTGATCACTGCTGGACGATTCCCGGGTAAAGTTCCAGGCTGACCATGCGGAGCGCTGTTCCGGCAGTAGTCCGGCGTCGGTGTGCAACACCGTGTGATTGAGCTGGTACTCCCAGGGACCGAGCAACCGCTGTTCCTCGTCGCTCGGATCAGCAAGCAGCCGCAACGCCTGATCGGCGTGAGTGGCGAGCACCACCCGGTCGAAGCTTTCGCTGTGGCCATCGGCAAACCGCAGTCGGATGCCACTTTCTTCACGAAAAACGTTCTCAACTCCGGCGTTCAGGAGGATCTCGCCAGAAAAAGCTTTCTGGAAAGCTTTCACGTAACTGAAGCTGCCACCGGCCACCGTCCGCCACTGCGGCCGATTGCGGAAAGAGAGCAGGCCGTGATTTTTGAAAAAACGCAGAAAAGCCTCAGCCGGGAAGTCGGCCGCCCGTAATGCCGGGGTCGACCAGATCGCCGCAGCCATCGGCAACAGGTAGTTGTCGCTCAGGAAGCGGGAGAAGCGACCACGCTGCAGATATTCGCCGAGGGTGATGTCCGGGATGGTTCCCGCGGCCAGATCCTGACTGGACTGCTTGCTGAAGCGTCCGATTTCCAGCAGGAAACGGAAGAAGCTCGGACTGAGCAGGTTGCGGCGCTGGGCGAACAATCCTTTCAAATCATTACCGGCGTAGACCAGTCCGGTCTGTCGGCACTGAAAACCGAAAGACATTTCGGCGACGCGGGTTGCGACCCCGAGCTGAGCAAGAAACTTCTGGAACAGCGGATAGGTGGCATCGTTCAGGACGATAAAACCGGTATCGACCGCCAGCCCGGCATCCGGGCCGTCGGTGATCTCGATGGTGTTGGTGTGACCACCCAGATAATCGTTCTGCTCCAGCAGCGTCACCTGATGCTTCCGCTGCAGCAGGTAGGCACTGACGATGCCGGCAACTCCGCAACCGACGACGGCTATTTTCAAATTTTTGTGTTCTTCCATCGTACTCTCCCCACCTTGTCAGGATTTCGGAAACCAAGGGAAAAAAGCGCTGGTACGCTGTTGGTAACGTTCAAACTCCGGGTTGCCGACGTAACGCTCTTCGAGCATCGGAATCCCGGAAACTTTCAGTAGCAGAAAATCGATCAGCAGCGGGCTGATGATCGCCAACCAACCGAACGGCGCGCCCAAAGCAATCAGGAAGATCCCCCACCAGAGGGTCGCCTCGCCGAAGTAATTCGGGTGCCGGGTGAAACGCCAGAGCCCGTAACGCATGATCCGGCCACGGTTCTTGGTATCACCTTTAAACTGCAGCAGCTGCCAGTCACCGATCGCCTCGAAGGCGAAACCGAACAGCCAGATCAACACGCCAAACAGGTCGAGCCAGCCGAGCGGCCCACCGGGATCGCGGATCACCAGTAGCATCGGCAAAGCGACCAGGTAGATCACCGTGCCCTGCAGCAGGTAGATCTGCAAAAAGCTGCGCCAGACAAAGGTCTTACCCCAGCTCTCGCGCCACTGCTGGTAGCGTGGGTCTTCGCCCTCTTCATTCCGCTTGCGGGCTGCGATGTGACCGGCGAGCCGCAAACCCCAGATACTGACCAGGGCCAGCAACAATAGCTGCCGCGCGTCACCAGTGCCGTAAACCAGCGAACCGCTCCAGCCGATCAGCACGAAGCCAAGCCCGTAAGCGATATCGACGATGCTGTTATCCTCCAGTCTGAGCGCCAGCAGAAACACCAGACACATAAAACAGAACAGCAACAGAGCGGTCAAAAGGAACAAGTTCATTGAACACCCCCTAGCCGTTTTCTAGCCAACGACCGATCAGGTAGCTGCCGCTCGCGACCAGTGTGCAGAGAACTGTTCCCCAGGCGATATCAACGGCCACCACCTTGATCGGCCAGTCCCGCAATGTAGCCAGATTGGTCAAATCGTAGGTGGCGTAGGTGAAGAAACCGAACAGCGCACCCCAGAGCGCCGCCTTGGCCAGTGAGCCCGCATCCAGCCCCGGCTTAACGGCGAACAGGATGATCCCAACGATGTACATGAAGTAAAACAGGAACGCGGCCGGCCAGTTGACATCCGGGCTGAGCAGATGTGCCAGGTTATTCTGATAAAAGTTTTTTGCCACCACCCCGAGCCAGAGCAGATCGACGGCGAAGAAAACCGGAATCGTCAAAAGGTAGAGTTTAAAATAATATCCAAACATGACCATCTCCTTCAGTCGTTCACCACTGTCGGCGCAAACTCAGCGCCGCCAGAACCATACTGGCGGCGGAAACATAAATCGCCCACGACTGCGGCAGTTGCTGCAGGTAAAAAGCCAGGGCGAGAAAAAAAATCAGCCAGCCGAGGCCGCGCAGATATTTCGCCAAGCGGTCGAGCAAAAAACGTCGATCAGCATCAGCCATCCGCACCACCAGTTCACCTTGCTCGGCCAGTTCTACCACCCGTCGCGCCTTGATTGCCGTCATCGGCAGTTGCAGCAGCTCATGCTTCATCTTCTCCAGCGGCAGCCTATCTTCGCCAAGCGCTCGCGGCAGGTTCTCTTTGAGGATCGGCAGGATATCCTTGATGCCGTTGAAGTTTTCGATGTACTGGGTGCCGAGCCCTTCGACCAGCGAGCTGACCCGCATCACGTAGATCACATCCTGCGGCAGCTTGAACGGCTGATCGTTGAGCACTTCGAGAATACCGAAGGCCAGCCCCTGCATGCTGGAGGCGTCGAGATGATCGCTGTCGAAGACCTCGAACAAACTCTCGGCAACGTTACTGAGGGCACCAAAATCGGACTCTTCGGTGAGGATGCCCATCTTGCGGGTGGCGCTGACCAGCAGCTCGAAATCTCGCTCGTAGGCGGCCTTGACCGCGTAGATCATCGCCTGGCGCATCTGTTGCGGAATGCGGCTGACCATGCCGAAGTCGAGCAGGATCAGCTCGCCGCTCGGGTTGACCAACAGGTTGCCGGGGTGCGGATCGGCGTGAAAGTACCCTTTGACCAGCATCTGTTCGGTGTAAAAGAGCACCAGCTTCTGCATCAACTCGGCAAACGGCACCTCGAGCCGGGAAACCGCCTCGACATCATCAAACCGTGCGCCCTCTTCAAAACTCATCACCAGTGCGGTATCGGAGCAGTAATCGCTGTAGGGACGC